>NZ_JBNUPJ010000006.1:0-91272 GCF_050409485.1 Facklamia sp. P12945 | reverse complement strand
CATAAGCATGCCCATTTAGAAGCACCTTGTGTAACATATGTTTGACAACTCTAGAGAATGTTTCTTAATAGACTCATAAAAGCACTTGCGTTTTCCTTTAAATATTGTTAATATTATAAGAGTCTTCTTTAAAGATTTTAATTGGGAGCGGATGGGTTCTGGTGTGCCCTCTGGTCTTCAAAACCAGTATGAGGCGTTAAGAGCGTCTTGGGTGAGTTCGATTCTCACACGTTCCCGCCAGGAAACTAAACTAGCCTAGTTAATCACAGTTTAATTGTGATTAACTAGGCTATTATTTTTGCTTTTAATTGATTTGTATTATTTCGATAATTGCTCTTGTCTAACCCAACATCTTGTGTTAATCTAACTTTAAGACACAATATATAGACAAAATGTAAATAATTCTGGGGAAGCAGGTTAGAATCCTACACAGTCCCTATGCTACTGTATTTGAGCTCGCTCATAAGTCAGATCGCCAGGTTATTTATTACACTTATCACTTCTCAGGGTTTAGTGATCTTTGGAAATATTCTTTAGTAGTGAGTATAGGTACACCTATGCTTTGCTTTCTTTTGATTTTACCATCGGCTTTCCTGGGAAGGGAAAGCCGTTTTTTGTCGAGGAGGAGCATTTTATGGAAAAAATCACATTATATAGTAAAACGGGTTGCGGACAGTGCGTTTTCTTAAAAAGATATTTAGATAGCAAAGGTCTTAACTATTTAGAAAAAAATGTCGAAGACGAAAGTTACTTAGAAGAAGTAAGAGAACTCAATTGTCAGAGTTTGCCAGTTGTTCTCATCGGGCAATCAGCTCCTGTTGTTGGTTTCCAACCGGATGTAATTGAGAGGCTACTCAGTCAATGTTAGCGATTGTCTTTATTAGCTTAACAGGTCAAACCCGTCGTTTTGTTGAAAAACTATCAGCTGATTACCAATTAGAATTGGACGATCTTACATGTGACATGATAGTCAATCAGCCCTATTTATTGATTGTTCCCACTTATCAAGAAGTGGTAAGAGACTTAGTGGATGATTTTTTTGAAAATGAAGTTAATCGACAAAATTGTCGCGGAGTAGTAGGTGGTGGTAATTTGAATTTCGCCCAATTATTTTGTTTTACTGCTAAAGACATTAGTCGTGACTATCAAATTCCTTTAATTCATAAGTTTGAATTCCAAGGAAACGAGTCAGATGTTTCATATATTAAGGAGGTAATGCTGAATGACTGAGAGACAATCATTAAAGAAAAAAAGCTATTTCCAATGGAATAATCAATTGAATATACCGGAAGATGGAGCTATTCCTCTTTATAAAGATCAAAAGGCATTGGAAGCTTATTACCAAGAAGAAATTGAAGCCAATAGTCCAAAGTTTGCGTCTTTAGAGGATCGCTTAAATTATTTATTGGAGAATGATTACTTAGAAGAAGACCTCATCAATAAATATTTAGAAGCTGATGTAAATGATAAAGATCCTTATGCTTTTATCAAGAAACTATATGACTTCTTACAAGCTAAGAATTTTAACTTTAAATCTTTTATGGCTGCTTACAAATTTTTCAATCAATATGCTTTAAAATCAAATGATGGTCGTCAATATCTGGAAGGGTTCATAGATCGAGTGGCTATGAATGCCTTGTATTTAGCAGATGGAGACCGACAATTGGCTATGGCTATTGCTGAAGAATTAATTTCGCAACGCTATCAACCCGCTACACCTACTTTCTTAAATGCAGGTAAAAAGCGTCGAGGTGAAATGGTGTCATGCTTCTTGTTAGATGTTGATGATTCCATGCTGTCGATTGGTCGAGCCATTAACTCAGCTTTGCAACTTTCAAGAAAAGGAGGCGGAGTTGGCGTTAATTTGTCTAATATTCGAGCAGCGGGCGACCCTATTAAAGCGATTGAAAATGCTTCTTCAGGTGTCGTTCCTGTCATGAAATTGTTAGAAGACTCGTTTTCTTATTCCAATCAGTTAGGGCAGAGGAATGGGGCAGGTGTAGTTTACCTAAATGTTTTCCATCCAGATATCTTAGCTTTCTTATCGTGTAAAAAAGAAAATGCCGATGAAAAAATCCGTGTCAAAACTCTCTCTCTAGGAATTGTAGTGCCTGATAAATTTTATGAGTTGGTAAAAAACAATCAACCAATGTATCTTTTTAGCCCTTATGACATCGAAAAAGAGTACGGTCTCCCTTTTTCATACTTTGATATAAGTGAGAATTATCAAGCTTTAGTAGATAATCCAAGAATCCGTAAAAAGAAAATTCAAGCGCGTGAGTTAGAAACAGAAATTTCTAAATTACAGCAAGAATCCGGCTATCCCTACATCATTAATATCGATACAGTTAATCGAGCGAATCCAGTCCATGGAAAAATCATTATGTCCAACCTCTGTTCAGAGATTTTTCAAGTTCAAGAACCTTCACTCTTAAACGATGATTTATCTTATCAAAGATTAGGTAGCGATATTTCCTGTAACTTAGCTTCCACTAACATGGAAAAAATGTTGACCAGTCCTGATTTTGGTAAGTCAGTAGAAGTGGCTGTGCGAGCTTTAACCACCGTTTCTGATAAAACTAAAATTGCCGAAGTGCCAACGGTTCAAAATGGTAATGATCTTTATCATACTATTGGCTTAGGAGCGATGGGCTTTCACACTCTCTTAGCAAAAAATAAAATCACTTATGGGTCTAAAGCATCTATCGAAATTATTGAAGCGTATTTTATGGCTCTCAACTACTATAGCTTGCTTGCATCTAATAAATTAGCAAAAGAAAAAGGGCAGACATTCCACAAGTTTGAGCAATCAAAATATGCAGACGGGTCTTATTTTGCTCCTTATATTGAGGAAGCTTTTAAATTTGAAGAAATGGCAGCGGCTGAACTTTTCAAAGCTGTAAAATTACCCACTCCTAAAGATTGGCAAGATCTAGCAGCTAAGGTTAAAGTAGATGGTCTTTATCATCGTAATCGTTTAGCCGTTGCACCGAATGGGTCAATCTCTTACCTTAATGAAACTTCTGCTTCCTTACACCCGATTACTCATCGAATGGAATTAAGGCAAGAACAGAAAAATGGGGCCATTTATTATCCAGCTCCAGGACTTTCAAATGAAACGCTGCCCTATTATCAAACAGCTTACGAGATGGATCAAAGAAAAATTATAGATGTTTATGCCGCCGCTCAAAAGCATATTGATCAGGGAATGTCTTTGACTTTATTTATGCTATCAGAGATTCCAGCAGGTCTTTATGAGTGGAAAAAAGCAGGGCTTAATCAAATGACTACACGTGATTTGAATATTTTACGTCACTATGCCTTCTCTAAAGGGATTAAGTCACTTTACTATGTCCGAACACATAGTCTGGATGGTGAGATTGTTGGAGCTAATCAATGTGAGTCATGTATGATTTAGGAGGAAATTATGACCAATTATTTACATTATCAAGCTATTGATTGGAATCGTATTGAAGACATAGTAGATAAAATGACTTGGGAAAAATTAACTTCTCAGTTCTGGCTAGATACGCGTATTCCAGTTTCAAACGATTTGAAAGATTGGCGTTCACTGACTGAGGTTGAAAAAGATGTGGTCAATAAAGCTTTTGTGGGATTGACTCTTTTAGATACTTTGCAATCAGAAGAAGGCGCAAATGTCATGCGAAATGATATTCGCTCCCCTCACGAAGAGGCAGTGCTGAATAATATTTTATTTATGGAATCAGTCCATGCCAAATCTTATTCGACTATTTTTATTTCTTTAAACGATTCAGCTACCATTGATGAAATCTTCGAGTGGGGGAATAATCATCCCTCCTTGCAGTACAAGGCTAAAGTAATTGAAGATGTTTATCTTTTACCTTCTGGAAAAGAGAGTAAAGAACAAATAATTAACGGCCTCAAGAAAAAAATAGCCAGTGTTTTTCTAGAATCCTTTCTCTTTTATAGTGGTTTTTATACCCCTTTGTACTATTTAGGAAATAATAAACTAGCCAATGTGGCTGAAATTATCAAGCTAATTATTCGTGATGAGTCGGTTCATGGAACCTATCTAGGCTACAAATTTCAATTAGGTTATCAAGAATTAAGTGATCAAGAACAAGCTCAACTTAAAGAATGGGCCTATAATTTAGTGTTTGATCTCTATATGAATGAAACCCAATATACTCAGGAGGTATATACAGAGATTGGTTGGGTAGAAGAAGTAGATTGCTTTGTTAAATATAATGCCAATAAGGCATTACAAAATCTAGGCTTTGAAGCAGTATTTGATGGAGCGAGTGCGCAAGATATTAATCCAATAGTCTATAACGGTCTGTCGACAGAAACAACTAATCATGATTTTTTCTCTCAAGTAGGTTCCGGTTATTTAATGGGCCGAGTAGAAGCAATGGAGGACGAAGATTACCAGTATTTATAAAGGAGTGACGATAAGACAATGGTTCAAACTGCAACATTAAAACAAGAACAATCGAGTAAAGTTAGAATTAAAATAAATAAAAGAGACGGCAGTATTGAAAAGTTTATTAGGGGGAAACTAAAAGCCTCACTAAAAAAAGCGTTAGATACCAAAGACCATGTTTTAATTGAAGGTATATGTAATGAAATAGAAAGACAAGTTGTTCACTTGATGAACAGTTCTGACATCAAGCAATCGGTTATTGAGCAATTAAACAAGCGAGGATTGGAAACAGCCGCAAATAAATATGTCGCTTTTGCTGAAACTAAATTAGCAGACTATCAATCGCAGATGCGGTTACAGGACCGTATGGATCAACTGATTAAACGCGATCCGACTTTAGTCAATGAAAATGCCAATAAGGATAGTCGTGTTTTTAACACCTTGAGAGACCTTACCTGTGGGGTTACGGCCAAAGCCATTGGCTTGAATATGCTGCCCGAGCAAGTAGCTAATGGACATTTGAAGGGGAACATACATTTTCATGATCTAGATTATTCGCCCTATAGTCCAATGACTAATTGCTGCTTGATTGATATTGAGACTATGCTGAAGCACGGTTTTCATATAGGGAATGCAGAAGTGGAAAGTCCGCGATCTATCAATACAGCTACAGCACAAATTGCTCAAATTATTGCCAATGTTTCTTCTTGTCAATACGGGGGATGCTCGATTGATCGAATTGATGAGGTGCTGGCTCCTTATGCGGATTTAAATTTTAAGAAGAATCTTAGCTTAGCTAAAGAATTGACGGATGATCCTCAACAGGCTGAGAATTTTGCTAAGAATAAAACGCAAAAAGATATATATGATGCCATGCAGAGTTTGGAGTATGAAATCAATACACTTTATTCATCAAATGGTCAAACACCATTTACTACACTTGGATTTGGTTTAGGAACATCTTGGTATGCACGCGAAATTCAAAAAGCTATATTGAAAATTCGTTTGAATGGTTTAGGTAAAGAACACCGTACAGCTATTTTTCCTAAATTAGTTTTCAGCTTACGCAAGGGAACTAATCTTTTAATGAAAGATCCCAATTATGACATTAAACAATTAGCCCTCAAGTGCGCTTGTAATCGGATGTATCCAGATGTTCTAATGTATGATAAGATCAAGGAACTAACTGGAAGCTTTAAAGTGCCAATGGGATGCCGATCATTTCTTCAAGGTTGGCAAGATGAAAAAGGAAAAGAAGTAAATAGTGGACGAATGAATTTAGGGGTAGTCACCTTAAATCTTCCCCGTATCGCTATGGAGTCGGATCATTCCTTCGATAATTTTTGGGAATTGTTGCATGATCGCCTGGAAGTTGTCGGTCGAGCTCTTGTGTATCGAGCAGAGCGAGTCAAACAAGCTAAGACGGAGAATGCTCCAATTCTATACCGTGAAGGAGCTTTTGGTCATTATCTGAAAGCTGATGAGAATGTTGACCAATTATTTAAAAATAAGCGCGCCACCATATCTTTAGGTTATATTGGTCTGTATGAGATTACGGCTTATTTCTTTGGTTCTAATTGGGAGCAGAATGACGCGGCTAAAACTTTTTCATTGAAAGTAATCCAAGAACTTAAAAAGAAGGCCGATCAATTAGCTCAGCAATACGATTATCATTTCTCTGTTTATTCGACTCCGAGTGAGTCCTTGACGGATCGCTTCTGCCGTTTAGATCGAGCTAAATTTGGTGCTATTAAGGATTTGACAGACAAGGATTATTACACTAATTCTTTTCATTATGATGTGCGTAAAAGTCCAAATCCTTTTGAAAAAATTGATTTCGAAAAGGACTATGCTCCATATACTTCAGGAGGTTTTATTCATTATTGTGAATATCCCAATTTACGTCAAAATCCTAAGGCCTTAGAAGCAGTTTGGGATTATGCCTATGACAAAATTGGGTATTTAGGGACCAACACCCCTATCGATCATTGCTATGAATGTGGCTTCCAAGGAGAATTTAATCCTACAGAAAAAGGTTTTGCTTGTCCGCAATGTGACAATCGTAATCCTGAAACTTGTGATGTAGTGAAGAGAACCTGTGGTTACCTCGGTAATCCGAATATAAGACCGATGGTCAAAGGACGTCATAAGGAGATTCAATCCCGTCAAAAACATTTAACCGAAAGAATGTGTGACCAGTGATTGAAAATTTCAAAAATCCTAAACCAAAAGAATGGCTAGCCCAAGATTATTGTTTAGGAAAGATAGCAGACTATAAACCTTTTAATTTTGTGGATGGGGAAGGAGTACGTAATAGTCTTTATGTCAGCGGCTGCCTCTTTAATTGTAAGGGTTGTTTTAATCGTCGGGTCCAAAACTTCAATTATGGTGTGCCTTATACTAAAGAACTTGAAAATCAGATTATTGAAGATTTAGCCCATGATTATGTTCAAGGTTTAACCTTATTGGGTGGCGAACCCTTTCTTTCTACACCAATTCTAATTCCCTTAGTCAAAAAAGTGCGATCTATTTATGGAGACCGTAAAGACATTTGGTCTTGGTCGGGTTATTATTGGGAAGAGCTATTAAAAGATTCCTCTGATAAACTAGAACTCTTGTCATTAGTGGATGTGCTTGTCGACGGTCGCTTTGATAATGACAAAAAAGACCTCAGTTTGCAATTTAGAGGAAGTAGTAATCAAAGGATTATTGATGTTCAACAATCTTTACGGCAAGGGCAAGTGTCCTTATGGCACCAAGGTTCTTATCATTAAAAATTGTTATTATAATTTATTAAACAATTAAGAGGCTGGACCAAAAGCCTTAAAAACAGTGGCGAATCATCAAATATGAGATTCGCCACTGTTTTTGTGGTTTAAAGAATAAAAATAGTGACCAGCAAGCATTAAAGGGGTGGGAAGTTCGTAAATAATGAACTGATTGGGTGAGTTTTATAGCCATTAAGAAGAGACCCAGGTTATTTATTGTCTTTTTTCTCCTCCAAGCTGTTCGCATACTAGAATTACACCCTTCTTGCGATCGAATACTCTCTCAACAACAATCTTAGGTTGAGCATAAGCGCAAGGAATACTTATCAGCACCGGCGCATACAGCTTTGTGCCGTCAAGAAATAAAACTTTAACTTGGAAGAGATGATTGTCTTTTAAAGCGAAAGAACAAACTGATTAAAGACGCTTCACGATCCTTAGGAAGACCAAAGTCTAAATTAAGTAGAAGATTGTACTCAGTCAGCTTCTCATTTTCATACATAACAGAAGCTTTTTAAGAGTTAAAGATCGTCAGAACAAGTAATTGATCTCAATGATAAAGGGTGGCTTACCAGTAGGTATTTTTGGAATGGGTGAACCATTAATTTATGCAATAAGATGACCTTTAGGATGACCATTTATTCTAACGTGTATCTGTGGTGAAGGTGCAGTAATTGGCGCACTGGCTAATACTGGTGAGACAGCCATCGGGTCAAGTAGTGGGACTTTAATACCATTAAGTGCAGATGTTCATTCTTTACCAGCCGTTTTAGCCGCAATAAAAAGCATCAAAAACTTTACTACAAGCTAAATCGACGACTGTTTCACCTAATTGAGGTTTAGCTTTCTCATGAGGATTGGCGAAACCTAACCTTATATTTGATTCCTCCGGTGCAAAAGCTATATTTTCAACAGATTATCCAATAGTCCGTCTTAATTTATTATTATCTAGCTGTGTTTTTATTTTTCTATAACAATCTCATGATAAAAGTCAGCGGCTGACTTTTTGATACGATTAGCAAGCATTTTTAGTAGGTGCTTATTTGATATCGGACTAGCTCCTTTTAAATAAAGTCTTTTTTATTATAAATCTAAATAAATAAAAAATCACATCTTTTGTTTATAAGTGAAAAGATGAGGCCAACCCCTTTGCAAAATGTAAAATTTGTGATATTGTGAACCTATACACATAACTAACTATATGGAGGTTTAATTATGAACGCAATTTTAGGTAAATTTGTTGAAGATGGATTATTTAACGAGAAAGTAGCAAACGCAATTGAAGAGGCTTTTGCAGAAAAATCTTCAGTAATTATTGCTGGACACCGCTCAACTGGATCTCGCCCTTTGATGGCTAACATCATGCAATTAGCTAAGAAAACGCATGATTCTGTTCAAGTTCGTAAAGCTGAAGACTTAGAAAAAGAAGGCGACTACTATTTAATCTTTGGAGCGCCAGCTGATCAAGTTGAAGATTTAGTTGCAGCAGCATTGAAAAAAGGTAAAGCAATCGTTACATTAAAAGAACCTGAAACACCAATCTCTATCATGAAGGTTATGAAATCAGTTCTCAAAGAAACTGAAGGCTTTGATCATAAAGCTTTACAAGTTTCACTTCGTAAAGATGGTGTAGGAGCAGACGCAACACCTTTCACTGACCGTGTAGACTTATACTATGTTAATGAAAAAGGTCGTGTTAAATCTGAAAAAGTTGAGTTCTAATCAAAATTTTAACTTAGCAGCACAAGTCAGACTTGTGCTGCTTTTATTATGAAAACTAATAAATCCAAGTTTTTGATTACTGAAAACAATAATTAAAAAGGCTATAATAGGACTATCATAAAAGGAAGTGGGGAGATATAAATGATAGATAAAGAAAAAATGAATGAATTAGAAATATGTGGTGGATGAAACGCTAAAATTGGACCAGGCAGTTTGTCTGAAATTTTAGAAGGATTACCCAAGCAATTTGATGGTAATTTACTAGTAGGTTATGATTCTAGTGATGATGCAGCAGTTTACCAAGTTTCACCGGATGTTGCAGTTATTCAAACAACTGATTTCTTCCCTTCAATGGTCAAAGATCCATATGTTTTTGGTCAAATATCAGCAACCAATGCTTTATCGGATGTTTATTCAATGGGAGGAAAAGTGATTACGGCACTCAACATAGTAGCTTATCCTGATGACAGTCAACCGCTCGAAAATTTAGCTGAAATTCTACGTGGGGGAGCTGAAAAAGTCTTAGAAGCTGGAGGAGTTCTAGCGGGAGGACATACGATTCGTCAATCCACACCGCTATATGGTTTAGCAGTAGCAGGAGTTGTGCATCCTGATAAAATAATTACCAACAATGGTGCAAAAGCTGGCGATGCTATCATTGCGACTAAAAAATTGGGAGTAGGCATTGTAACCACTGCACATAACAAAGGATTAATTGATGAAAAGGCTTTTGATGAAGCAATTGAATTAATGACAACTTTGAATAAGTATGCAGCTGAAGTCATGTTGGATTATCAAGCTACCGCATGTACAGATATAACTGGCTTTGGCATTTTAGGTCATTTGATGGAGATGTGTGATGAGCAGTTGACGGCAGAAATATTTGCCGATAAAATACCAATTATTGAAGGTGCCTACCAAGCAGCTAAAGAACATTTAACCACTGGTGGTGCCAAACGTAACCGCGCTCATTATGCTAAGAATATTGATTTTCAAATTGAGGATTCAACCATGGAGGAAGTGCTATTTGATCCACAGACCTCAGGAGGCTTATTAATAACAGTTCCTGAAGATCAGCTAGAAGCAATTTTAGTGGCTTATAAAGAAAAATCCATTCAAGCCGCTCATATTGGTTATATGGTTGAAAAAAAAGACAAGGCAATTGTGGTAAAATAAGTGAAGTTTAGGAGGAAATAATTTGACTGATTACATTGTAGTTATTGCAAGTGACAAACTAGGAGAAGGTAATAATGATCTAGGTCGTACACTAATTAAATCGTTTATTAGTGTATTAGCTCAAGAAGAAGAACTACCAAAAGAAATTTTATTATACAATGGTGGAGTAACCTTAGCAGCAGAAGGTGCTGACACCGTCGAAGATTTACAAACGCTCCTTGACAAAGGGGTTGCAGTTAAAGCTTGTGGGACTTGTGTTTCGTTCTACGAATTAAAAGACAAGCTTGCGGTCGGTGAAGAAACCAATATGCGCTATATTCTTGAACAATTAAGATCTTATGACCGAGTTGTAAGACCCTAGTTAGTTGATAAGAAAGGAATTACTTAATGAAAAATGTCGTTTTAGGAACGGCAGGCCATATTGATCATGGAAAGACCACGCTCATCAAAGCCTTAACAGGTATCGAAACAGATACTTCTAAGGAAGAGAAGCAGCGTGGCCTTTCTATCAATTTAGGCTTTGCTTATATTGATTTAAATAATGGGGAACGAGTTGGTATAGTAGATGTTCCCGGACACGAAAAGTTCATCAAAAACATGTTAGCAGGTGCGGCCGGTATTGATCTAGTAATGCTAGTGATTGATGTGAACGAAGGCATAATGCCGCAAACTAAAGAACATGTTTCTGTCCTTAACTTGTTAGGTATTAAAGATTTCATCATTGTCTTAACAAAGGTAGCGGATGCAGATGAAGAGCTTAAACTACTAGTTTACGAAGATATTCGTGAACAATTTGAAGGAACGCCATTGGAAGACGCACCTATCGTTGAAACGGACGCTATTTCAGGCATTGGTATTGAAAAAGTAAAGGCCTTACTGGCTGAAAAGGTTGAGAAGATTCAACGGGATAATGAATCCTTACCGGCACGCTTAAATGTTGATCGCGCTTTTTCTGTTAAAGGATTTGGGACTGTCGTAACAGGCACTCTAATTGATGGTTCTATTCGAGTAGGTGACGATTTAACGATTTATCCATCTGGCATACCAACTCGGATCCGTACAATTCAAATTCACGAACAAGATCAAGAAGAGGCGCATGCTGGCAATCGGACCGCTATCAACTTAACCAAGGTCGACCTTGATCAAATTGGTCGTGGCGATGTCCTAAGTGCAGCGCCTTTAGAGTCTTCATATATGTTGGACACCAAGGTGCAATGTCTTAAAGATGCCAGCCAACCGATGGAACTTTGGGATAGAGTACATGTGCATATTGGAACGCGTGAAGTTATTGGTAGACTTGTACCCTTAGGCGTTGAAAAAGTTCAACCGGGACAGACAGCTTTTATGCAAATACGTTTAGAAGAACAAATTGCTGTAAAGAAAGGCGATCGTTTTATTTTAAGAAATTATTCACCTGTAATTACAATCGGAGGGGGCGAGGTTCTCGATCCTACCCCTAAGAAACATAAACGTTACAATCAAGATGTCATTGAGTCATTAGAAGTACTAGAATCAGGCACTATGTCAGATGTGTTATTGGATTTCTTATCCCATCGTTCTGCCGGCTTTACATCCATTAAAGAAATGGCTGACTATCTGAATGAAGAAATGCGTACAATTGAAGAATATGTGAAAGAGATGGTCGAAGCCGGCGACTTAATGAAATTTGGCCAGTTCTATATGGCCCGAGTTTCATTTGATGCCATTCAAAAAGAAATGGAAGAAACATTATCAGAATTTCACCAGGTGAATAATATGATTGCTGGTATGTCCTTAGAAGAATTCCGTTCACGCTTTAATAAAATTGCACCTAAGGAGCTGAATGCAATCATTCAAACCATAGTTGGTCAGGGCCACTTTGTAATTGAGGGCGATTTAATTCGCTTAGTTGACCACTCGATTGCTATTACGCCAGCTCAAGCGAAAGCAAGAAAAGCTATTGAAGCAAAATTAGCTGAAACCCCTTTCGCACCGCCACTTTTTGAAGAAGTGGTTGGTAAAGATAAAAACATGCGAGAAGTTTATAGGTTGATGCGTAAACAAAATGAATTTTACCGTTTGGATAAGCAAACTGAGATTCACGTTTCTTACTATAATGAAGCGCTCAAAAGGTTGAGAGATTTCCTTAAAGAACATGATACAATTGCCTTGGCAGATTTTAGAAACCTTTTAGGAACTAGTCGTAAATACACTCTCTTACTGTTAGAGGATTTCGATAAGCGTGGGATAACCATAAGAAATGAGGATGTACGTGTAATGAACCCTAAATATCTGCAAAAGATTGAGGAGGCTTTCATTTAATGAAACATTTATTATCATCACTACCAAAAGTTGATAGAGTTCTACAAGATGAACGTATTAGAAAATGGACCGAAAAATTAGATCCAGCTTATGTTAAAGAAAGTATTCAAAAACAAATTGACTTTATCAGGCAAGGTGTCTTAAGTGGGGAGATTACTGAGGCTAGTTCATTAGAGTTTGAAAGTGTGATAAAACATATTGAAGAAGCTTTAGCTAAAAGACTGAATCCCTCTCTTAAACCAGTAATTAATGCCACCGGAACAGTTTTACATACCAATTTAGGACGGGCGCCTTTATCTCAAACAGTTATTGATGCTCTTGTTGATTTAGGGCCCAATTACTCCAACTTAGAGTATGATTTAGAAGAGGGCAGACGTGGCTCTAGATACACTCACTTAAAAGATGTATTGAAACAAATAACAGGTGCAGAGGATGCGTTAGTAGTTAATAATAATGCTGCAGCAGTACTTTTAATGCTTTCAGCCCTAACAGAAGCTAAAGAAGTGGTTATATCTCGTGGTGAGTTGGTTGAAATTGGCGGCTCATTTAGGATACCTGATGTGATAACCCGTGGAGGAGCCCTGCTCCATGAAGTAGGATCTACTAACAAAACACACCTTAGTGATTATAAAGCTGCTATCAATGAAGAGACCGGAGCTTTGTTAAGAGTCCATACATCCAATTATCATTTAGTTGGCTTTACTGAAAAAGTGGATGATCAAGAACTAGTAGACTTGGCTCATGAACACAGTCTTCTTGCATTAAACGATTTAGGTTCAGGCCTATTTATGGATATGCAAACATTTGGTCTGCCTTATGAACCAACGGTTCAAGAAGCCATTCAAGCGGGATACGATGTAGTAACTTTCTCTGGCGATAAGTTACTAGGTGGGCCGCAAGCAGGGGTTATAGTTGGTAAAAAAGAATTGTTAGATAAGATGCGTGCCCACCCATTAACTCGTGCTTTACGAACTGACAAGCTAACGCTTGCAGCCTTGGAAGTGACCATGCGACAATATTTAAATCCAGAACTGGCCTTTAGCAAAATACCAGTCTTACAAATGATTAGCCAAGATCGTGAACAATTACTTAAAAAGGCTCAAAAATTCCAACAAGCCATTGGGGAATTAGCCGGTTCTTGGCAAGTAGATTTGATAGAAGGACAATCGCAAGTAGGGGGAGGATCATACCCTGGATCAACACTATCAACCATCTTGGTTCAAGTCGACCACCGAAAGTTGTCGGCAAGTCAAATTGAATCTTACCTAAGGAGTCAAGATAAGCCAGTTATAGCACGTGTTCAGCAAAATCATGTACAATTTGATGTTCGCACACTTTCTTTAGCAGACATGGAGCAAATCATTAGTTATTTAAAACAATTGTAAATAAAAGAATAAGGTTTAAGATTGAAGACCAAGAGGCGACAACATAAATTACGCCAACACCCAGTAAAAATCCGTCCCCGCTGTGGTAACAGTGTTAGGGACGGATTTTTGTCATGTATAATAAAAAGAAAACGGGTGATTTCCATGACGTCAGTCAATGCAGACAGTAAACATTTGAAGGGTTTTTGCCTGCAGTCTTAAAGTTTATGCTTTATCTTTTTCTTTAAATAAGAAGTTTATGCAATGATATTGTTTATCTATTAAACGTTCCCATGAGTATTGCATTATTAAATCATATATATGAGGATCGATGGCTTGTTGCGACTGTAATCGATTTATTTGTAAAATAATAGATTGACTTAAGTTTGTAATAAATTCTGGGATATCTTCTTGATGTGCTTTATCTTGGTCAACAATGCGTGGAAGCGGAACATATTCAATCCATTGAGATTGGTTAATCTCATCAGCTAAGAAATTCTTTAAAGGGGCTAATTCAGAAACTACTGTACGCAAACCACAAGCCATGGCTTCTAAACAAATAGTTGCTAAACCTTCATAATATGATGGCAGAATAAAAATATCAGATTTTTTCATCCAACTGGCTAATTCTAATTGAGGAAGTGCTGAAAGAAAGTGAATATCTTCTATTCCATAAGAAGAGACAATTGTTTTTAATTCTTTAATTTCACTAGGATCGCCGTTACCAATTAGTAACAGTTGGCTTTGAGGAAAAGATTTTTTGACTTTTTCAAAAGCTAGAACTAATTCAAAGACACCCTTAGAACGAGTGATTTTACCAGCATAGATTAAATTTATTGAAGACTGCTTAGACTTTCGTGAACCTTCTAGATTAAAAATGGCAGAATTAAAACCATTGCCGGTAACTATAATTTTTTCAGCATCAATTTGAAACTCCTCGATTAAATTGTCACGATCATCTTGAGTTAAAGAAAAAATCAAAGCCAGCCGGTTCATATTACCCAAATAGCGTGTTTTTAAATGAGGGTGGCGTCTAGCTTGCCGAATATCCGTCCCATGACTGATACCAATCACCGGAATTTCAGGAAAAGTATCTAGCACCAAAGAAGTTAAGTACCAAAGATGATGGGTTAAGATAATATCCGGTTGAAATTCTTCTTTTGCTTGCATTAATCTTTTAATAAAAGCTTGTTGCCATTGTTCAGTCTGCTGATCTGTTAATTGAGAATAAATAGAATTTTGATAAGGCATCACATCTGACATACCGACAATTGAGAAGGGGAGTTCATTGGATTGGAAATGAACAGGGTAACAATTATCTGTTTGCAATAATTCTTTAAAAGGGGGTTGAGTGGCGTAGATAATGCCATTATCTATGCCTTTATCTTTTAAGCCCGTGATTAAATTTTGAAAATAAATGCCAGAACCTGTTTGAGCAGGTAGCTGGGCTAAAACATGTAAGACCTTCATGGAAAAACCTCCTAAATCTGTCATTATTATAGCTTAAAATTGATACACATGCTTATTAAAAAATTATTTATTATAAATTTAAATAAATGCTTAAAGCTTGCTGTTAAAGTGTTTTTGGAGGGTGGATTTAGTGAATAATGAATAAAACGTAATCGTTTATAAATTGGTTTGACAAATATGAAAGCTAGGGTTATACTACAGTCATAGTAGTGATATATTGTTGTTGCGAACATTTTATTTCGAATATCTTAGGAGGTAACATTATGTCAATGGATAATAAAAAATTATTGATCATTGGAGACCGTGACGGTATTCCAGGACAAGCAATCGAAGCTAGTTTAGAAGGTAAACCAGTTGAGATTTTAATGTCATCAACAGAGTGCTTCGTTTGAACGGCTGCAGGAGCCATGGATTTGGAAAACCAACGTCGTATTAAAGAAGCTGCTGAAAAACACGGTGCAGAAAATCTTGTTGTAATCTTAGGTGGGGCTGAAGCAGAATCTGCTGGTCTAGCAGCTGAAACAGTTACCAACGGAGACCCAACTTATGCGGGTGCTTTAACAAACACACCTCTAGGTTTAGCTGTATACCATGCAACTGAACCTGAGTTCAAAGAATACGCTGATCCAGACATTTACGATGAACAAATCGGTATGATGGAAATGGTATTAGATGTTGATTCAATCGCTGAAGAAATGAAATCAATTCGCGATCAATTTTCTAAATATTCAGTATAATTTTTAAAAATTATATCTAAAAGGAGGGCCAGTAAAAGCAGTTTGCTTATGCTGGCTTTTTTATTCAGAGAGTTCTAAAGACTTGCTTTTTTAACAGATATGTGAAATAATATACAATATAAACTAACCATAAAAAAGGAGAATGCAAATGACTCTTCCAGTATTGAAAGGTGCAGCTTATACTCTAGCACATACACCTAATATGTTAATTCATAATGGTACGACTCAAACCACTGAGCGCATCACTACTCCAGATTCTGAATATCTTAAGAATCTAGATAAACATTTACGTAGTTACGAAGAGGTTCTAACAGACCCTAATAACCAAACGTATATTAATAATATGCATTATTCTGAATTGAAAAAAATTGAAGAACCACGTTTCAAAACTAAAGCTGAAGGTGGACGTTACTCAAAACGTGGCGAAATTATGCCAGAGATTGAATTTTACGGACTACTTTCAATCGTAGACGTATTTGACTTAGTATATCTTGAAGAAGGATTTGCTGCTAAGGTAAAAGAAGTTATGGCAGAAAATGAAATCTTTAAAGATGATGTGGACAAGATTAAAAACACCGAATCGGCTGAATGGTTACAAAAACATATCGATGAGTATGAAGCTGAGGGACTATATTATGAAGGTGAATTAGTCGGCGTGGTTTCACGTGCCCACGATATTGACCCTAACTTAAATGCTCATATCATGCTAGAAAACTTAGTTAACAAAGCTTCAGGTGTTTTATCTTTACGCCACTTATTACGAGATACTGAAGATATCAATGCTGAAGACATTGAATATGTGATTGAGGCATCAGAAGAAGCAATCGGCGACATGAACCAGCGTGGTGGGGGTAACATGGCTAAAGCTATTGCAGAGCTTTGCGGTCTAAAAAATGCTTCAGGATCTGACTTACGTGCTTTCTGTGGGGCACCAACACATGCCTTGATCAGTGCAGCTTCATTAGTAAGAGCTGGAACATATAAAGCAGTAGCGGTTGTTGCCGGAGGTTCTACTGCTAAATTAGGTATGAATGGTAAATCTCATTATGAAAAAGATATGCCATTATTAGAGGATTCAGTAGCTGGTGTGGCCTACTTAATTTCTCAAAACGATGGAAAGAGCCCAGTGATCCGTACAGATGTTACTGGACGTCATACTGTTTCATCTGGTTCTTCACCTCAAGCGGTTATGACTGCTTTGGTAGGAGATCCTTTAGATAAAGCAGGCTTAACTATTCCAGATGTTGATATTTTCTCAGTTGAAATGCAAAACCCAGATATTACTAAATCTGCTGGTGCTGGAGATGTGCCAACTGCTAACCTTAAGATGATTGGTGCGGTAGGAGTATTACGTAAAGAATTAGAACGTGCTGATTTAGCTAACTTTGTTGCAGAAAAAGGAATTCCTGGTTGGGCACCAACTCAAGGTCATATTCCTTCAGGAGCTCCTTACCTAGGATTCGCTTATGACGATATGACAAGTGATTCAGGTATTAATCGGGCAATGATCGTTGGTAAGGGTTCATTATTCTTAGGACGTATGACTAACTTATTTGACGGGGTATCAATAATTATTGAACGTAACTCAGGAGAAGTTGAAACAGCTGTTGACGGCGACTTGAAAGAAGTTGTTAAAGCAGAAGTTGCTAAGGCATTACGCCAATTTGCTGAAAACTTTTCATCAGAAGAAGAATAGAGGTGAGCAATACGCATGTCTAACCAAGTGAATCAAGCAATTAAAGATGTTATAAACGAATTAGCTCATACGTTAGAGAGCGGTCAAGTTGGACCATCTATTAAGATTGGTCTAACCATCAATGGCTCTGAACTAGGGTTTGATGTTATGCGTGAAGCAGCTGCTCTGGCAAAATCAGAAGGTCTATTTGAAGTCGTTCTGATTGGTGAAAAATTAGACTGGACTGAAGAATACGAACATTATGAAGCTAATGATGAATCAGCGGTTGAAGAAACGCTTGAAAAATTATTAAATGATGGAACTATTCATGGGGCAGTAACACTTCACCATACATTCCCGATTGGTGTATCAACTGTAGGCCGTGTAATTTCACCTGCTTTAGGGCGTGAAATGTTCATTGCTACAACTACTGGTACTACAGCTACTGTCCGTACAGAAGCAATGGTCTTAAACGCTATTAATGGTATCGCAGTGGCTAAAGCCAAAGGAATTCAAAACCCAACAGTTGGAATTGTGAACGTTGACGGAGCTAATACTGTTGAACGTGCTTTAAGACAATTACAAGAAAAAGGCTATGATATTACATTTGGCGAGTCTGCTCGTTCAGATGGTGGCGTAGTTTTACGTGGTAATGACTTGTTATTGGGTTCTGCAGACGTAATGGTTTGTGATTCTTTAACAGGTAATATCTTAATGAAACTATTCGGATCATACACTTCAGGTGGTACTTACGAAACAACTGGATTCGGATATGGTCCAGGTGTTGGAGATGGATACGACCATATTATTAATATCGTATCACGTGCTTCAGGAGCACCTGTTATTGCCAATGCATTAAAATATGCTTTCCAAATGGCTAAAGGTAAATTAACGACTGTAGCTAAGCAAGAATATGAATCTGCTAAAAAAGCAGGTCTTAAGGATGTTCGTGAAGGACTTCAACCTAAGGCTACTGTAGCTGAGGAAGAAATTAAAGCACCAGCTAAAGAAGTAGTTACAGCTCAAATTAACGGAATTGATGTATTAGACCTTGAAGATGCTGTTAAAGCATTATGGAAAGAAGGTATTTACGCTGAATCAGGGATGGGATGTTCAGGTCCTATCGTAATGATTAGTGGCGCAAATGCTAAGAAAGCCAATGAAATTGTTAAAGAAAAAGGTTATATGTAAACACTTTACATAAGTAATTAAAACGGGACTGAGCAAAAAGTCCTAAAAACAGTGGCGAATCATTAAACATGAGATTCGCCACTGTTTTTGTCGTTTAATGAATAAGAATAGTGAATACCAAGCCCAAAATGTCGGGAAGTTTGTAAATAATGGGGTGATTGTGTGAGATTCATAGTCATTGTAAGGAGACTCCGGTCATTTTTTATCCCTTTTCTCCCTTGAGCTTTATTCTTCGCACAATAAAATTGCGACCAAATACTATCTCAGCATCAAACTAGGATTGAGCGTAAATGTTAGGAATGCTAATCAGCATCGGCTTCTAGCTTCGTGCCATCAGTAAATAAACTTTATCTTGGAAGAGATGGTGGTCATTTAAGACGAAAGTACCGACTGATTAATGGCGCTTCCTGATCCATAGGAATATCAAAGTTTAAATGAAGTAGAATAATATATTTAGCTACGGTTTAATTTTTATCCATAAAAGCCCCTTTTTATCGGCATCCTAGCTGTTAATTACTATTATGTATAGTATGCAAGAATTATTATTTTAATCAAAACAGCAAAAATCAGCGAGCCTAAGCACTCTGGCTCGCTGATTTTTATGTTGTATTGAGGACTTTTAGCCCAGTCTCCCAGACTGAAGCCAGGGTCTCGATTAAGTTATCCTCAAATGAGGTTTAAGCTTTATTCGAGTAATTCTTTAAGTTTTTCTTCTAAATAGTCCTTAAGCTTTTTACCTTCTATGAGTACCGTTTCGAAATCTGTGAAATCAATACCAAGTTTGAAGAAATTAATTGTCAGTGTATCACCATCAATTTGATCCACGATGTCGTATGCAGGAACAAAATTAATTTTTATTTCTTCATACTTTGTGTCTCCTGAAAAAGTTTCTTTCATTTCATCGACATTTAAAGTTTTAACAGTAGGGAGGGTGAGTTCGACATTTCCAGGATCATCAGCAAAGAATTTGTTGGATTGATAGAATTCTAATTCTTTTTTAGTTGCTTCATTGACTGGTTCATAGTTAATAACGGCCGATAAAACTTTTCTTACTGAGTTTGAATCGAATCCCTCAGTATAGATAACTTCCATTTCTGGACGATTGGCTATATCTAAAAAGTAAGAATCGGTTAATTTTTCACGACGAGCAGCTGTTTGCCAAAAGAAGTCCATTAATTCGATGGTTTCAAAATTAATTTTAATCGTTTTTAACATGTTCATTCTCCTTAATTAACAATTTACACCCATAATTATAACAGATATAAGAACTGAATAAATAGCTGATACTAGAAAATAGATATACTTTGTAAAAAATCTGAAGCTATAAGATTTCTACTTGTTTCAAATTTATATTATTTTTTTCAGCAACCGTTAGTAACACTTCCTTTAAATGAGGTTCAGATCTCCAAGACATTCCACAACCTGCTGAAAGTTCTCGAGGAATCATAACCAGACGACCTTTAATATTAGCGGCTTTAAATTGTGCTTCAGCAGCTATGGCATCAGTTGTAGAATCAAATGTTAAATACAAATATTTATTTTTAGTCATATTAAACCTTCTTTCTAAAACAATAAGATAGCTTAATGTTTCTAACTGATATTAATTATAATGGATAATTATTTATAATTCTAACAATTTAAGTTAAATAATACTAATAAATCCATAAACATGTGATCTTGTTCACAAAATTATAATGATGTTATAATAAGATTATATGAATCGGTAACTTAGGAAATTCAAAATGGAGGAAATATGAAAAAGCTTATATTTTTAGGGCATTCTATTCTCTCATTTTATAAGAAAGAAAGTATGGGAGACTGGAAGATTATTAACGTATCTCAACAAGGTATTATTGCTAAAGAGGGCCTGCAGATGGCTAAAAAAATTGCTAATGAATTAGTTGAAAGTGATGCAGTTCTTATTATGTTTGGAATTAATGAACTTTATTATCAAATGAAAAAAGAGTCTATTATTACCTATTTGACACAATTATTAGTTTTTATTAGTGAATTGAACCCTAAAATAAGAATAGTCCTTTCTGAAATTATTCAAACCGATGAAACCGAAAGGCTAAAACCAGAAAAAATCACTTGGGTAAATCAAGAACTTAGAAAACTATCAAAAAGATTTCAAATAAAATTATTAACATGGGAACGAGTTTATGACTCAAACGGTAAGATTTCGGATAGATATACTATTGATGGTATCCATTTAACGAAAGAAGGCTATGCAATTTTTGAAGATAACTTACTCCAATTGTTAAATTAGAGTCTAAATCACTCACATTTTACAAGTTATCTATTCCAATATATTGTTCACTAATCTAATAAATTTTTTTAAACTTGTTAGAGTTTTAGGTGATTTTTATATTGATTTTATAAACAGAACACATTTGGAAAATATACTTTATTGGGGAATTTTGTTGTAAATTTTTTTTGTTTTTGTTATAATGTTCACAAGAACTAAGGAGAGTGCGGCCAAGTTTTGGCTTTGTTCTTAACATTTAGAAAAGTCCGATGTAATCGTTCTTAGTTAAATGGCAAGCACTGGCGTCTAGAGGTGAAACCATGAAAATCATATCGAATAATCCAAAAGTGAATGAAACTATCGACCAATGTCCAATCATTTTTATTGATGGGGACTATGGTGATGTTCTTTATGAGACTAAAAAGCTCGTTATTAATGAACATTATGTGTTGTTGACTCATCCACTGAGTGGTTCAATCAAACCGAACGAAACTTTCTACAAATCAATAATTATCACTACTACTAAACAATCACAAATCGATCTAGAAAGTCTCGAGATAATTGAACAAGCCATCGCAGTTTATGAAAAATTCATCAAGGACCGAGCAACTCCAAATTGGCTAGATTCAGTCTTGGAGGATTTTGCCACGATCGATTTAGATTTAATGGAGAGTACCCTTCAGCGTATTCATTTTTCACCAGAATTACGCTTTAACTAACTCCTGAATTTAGAAAATAACAATAGAGGTGATTGAATGAAACTTGAATTAGGTAAAATTCAAATTAACGATGTAAAACTTGCAGATTCATCTAAAGTAGAAGGCAATGTTTTATACATCAATGAAGAAGAAATTAAAAATATCGTTTTAGAAGACGATCATATTGCTAATGTTTCAATCGAAATTGCAAAACCTGGTGAGTCAGTACGTATTACACCTATTAAAGATGTTATTGAGCCACGTGGTAAAGTAGATTCAACATCAGAAGTTTTCCCAGGTGTAGTCAGCAAAGTTGATCGCGTTGGGGAAGGCCGTACTCATGTATTAAAAGGTTGTGCGGTCGCTACAGTTGGTAAAATTGTAGGATTTCAAGAAGGTATTGTTGATATGCAAGGGCCTGGTGCTGAATTAACACCATTCTCCCAATTAATCAACATCTGTTTAGTGGTTGAGCCAGCTGAAGGTGTAAAAACATACGCTTATGAGCAAGCAGTTCGTGAAGCTGGATTGAAAGTTGCTAAGCATTTAGGAACATTAGCTGCAGCAACAGAAGCAGACGAAGTGGTAACTTATGAAACAAAACCACTATTGGAACAAATTTCAGAATATCCTGATCTTCCAAAAGTTGGTTATGTATACATGTTACAAACTCAAGGGTTATTACATGATACTTATGTTTATGGAACTGATGCTAAGCATATTGTTCCTTCAATTTTATATCCTACAGAAGTAATGGATGGAGCAGTTATTTCTGGTAACTGTGTGTCTGCATGTGATAAGAATACTACTTACCACCACTTAAACAATCCGATCATTGAGGATCTTTATGAGCGTCATGGTAAAGATATCAACTTTATGGGAGTTATCATCACAAACGAAGCTGTATATTTAAATGATAAGAAACGTTCATCTGATTGGACATCTAAATTATGTTCATTCCTAGGTTTAGATGGTGTAATTGTTTCTCAAGAAGGATTCGGTAACCCTGATACTGACTTGATCATGAATACTAAGAAGATTGAAGCTGAAGGCGTTAAAACAGTAATTGTTACTGATGAGTACGCTGGACGCGATGGAGCTTCTCAAGGATTAGCAGACGCTGATAAATCTGCAAACGCAGTTGTAACAGGTGGAAATGCCAATGAAGTAGTTGTTTTACCTCCAATGGATAAAGTTATCGGAACATTAGATTATGTTGATACAATTGCCGGCGGATTTGACGGAAGCTTACGTGAAAATGGCGAAATTGAAGTTGAAATTCAAGCAATTACTGGTGCTACAAACGAATTAGGCTTCAACAAACGCACAGCTCGTGGCGTATAATTATTAAATAAGGAGGTAAAACCATGACAAAAAAACGTGTAGTTCATTACATTAATCAATTCTACGCTGGTATCGGTGGAGAAGAAAAAGCTGATACAAAACCATTCAAACAAGATGGTGTTGTAGGACCAGGTGTTGGAATCAATGGTGCAATTGCTGAAAATGGAGAAATCGTTGGAACTGTGGTATGTGGTGACTCATACTTTAATGAAAATACAGATGCTATTAATGAAGTAATTGAAATGATTAAGTCATTCGAACCAGATTTAGTAATCACTGGACCTGCATTTAACGCTGGACGATACGGTGTAGCTGCTGGAGCTGTTGCAACTGCAGTTATGCAAGAATTGAATGTACCAGCTGTTGCCGGTATGTATGAAGAGAACCCTGGTGTTGACATGTATAAGAAAGTGCCTTACATTGTTAAGACTGGTAACTCTGCTGCAACAATGCGTAAAGCAATTCCTGCAATTGCAAATGTTGTTAACAAAATCTTGACAGACCAAGAATTAGACCCAATTACTGACGAATACTTTGAGCGTCACCGTAAAAACTTCTTTACAGAAGATCGCGGTTCTAAACGTGCAGTGGATATGTTAGTTAAGAAATTAGCTGGTGAAGAATTCACTACTGAATTCCCAATGCCTGATTTTGATAATGTAGAACCAGGAAAAGCAATTAAAGACTTAACCAAAGCTAAAATTGCGATTGTTACTTCAGGTGGTATTGTTCCATTTGGTAACCCTGACCATATTGAATCCTCTTCAGCTTCTAAATATGGTCGTTATGACATCTCTGGTGTTGAAGACCTTAAAGAAGGCGAATATGAAACAGCTCACGGTGGTTATGACCCAGTTTATGCTAACCAAGATTCAGATCGTGTTATTCCAGTGGATGTTTTACGTGAAAAAGAACGTAATGGAGAAATTGGCGAATTACATAACTATTTCTATACTACTGTAGGTAATGGTACTTCAGTTGCATCATCAAAAGCATTTGCTTCTGAAATTGCTAAGGACTTAGTAGACCATAATGTAGATGCAGTTATTCTAACCTCCACTTGAGGTACTTGTACTCGTTGCGGAGCAACAATGGTAAAAGAAATCGAAAAAACAGGTTTACCTGTAGTACATATGGCAACTGTAACACCTATCTCATTAACAGTAGGTGCTAACCGTATCGTTCCTGCAATTGCTATTCCTCACCCACTAGGTAATCCTTCATTATCAATGGAAGAAGAATACAAATTACGCACTCACTTAGTAGACAAAGCTTTGAAAGCTTTAACTACCGAAGTTACAGAACAAACTGTTTTTGAAGACTAATTAATCTTCATTATAAAGGGGCTAGGATAAAAGGTTTTCTCAGTCGCCTCAAAACTTACAGCGAGCCTAGATTGGAAAGTTACTTTCCAAACTAGGCTCGCTGCTTTGCGTATTTACGTAGATTATAGAACTGAAAAAGTCCGATTAACGATTGTATCGTTGACCGGACTTTTTTTAAGGCTTTTGTCCCAACCCTTTTTTGAAACAATAGGAGTTATGAGGATTTTAATAGATGCTTGTCCTGTGAAGGCTGAAGCCATTCAAATAGCTCAGCTTATAAGATTAAGGTCTTTGTTATAACGACAATAGATTATTTT
The DNA here is from genome assembly GCF_050409485.1 of Facklamia sp. P12945. NCBI lineage: Bacteria > Bacillati > Bacillota > Bacilli > Lactobacillales > Aerococcaceae > Facklamia > Facklamia sp. P12945. Next base: position 66,531 of record NZ_JBNUPJ010000006.1, on the reverse strand, counting down.
CAAATAGAATATATGATTCTGATTTGTTAGAGACCATCTATATTGAAGCAGCTGCAGATACGATTAATTATTTTTTCCCAATGCTAAAAAGCTAATATTATAATTACTCAAGATTATGGCATAACTTCTTTATTATTTTCAAAATATCGCGTGAATTATCATTCTGACAGATTATATATTGAATATAATAGAGACCATCTTTTCTTCAAAAGACATTTAGGACAAAATGCGGAAAGCTGGTAAAAGAATCAAGGGGCCTAGCAAGTATAATCCAATGGATTGTAAAGAATTTATTTATAATCTTGCCAATTTAATTACGAATAGTGAGCATTAAATTCTAAAGAAGAGTAAGAGACTGCTATAATGAGACAAAGGAGTGATTTTATGCCAAAAGTATATAAAGAAGATTTTGCTTATCCAGTAGAAGCAAATCGTTATCGTCTTGTGTTTAGTTTTCCATGTCCTTATGCTCAAAGGGCTGATATTGCTAGAAGATTACTAGGTTTGGATAAAGTAGTTAGTCTAGCTATCGCTAGTCCAATAAAAACTAGTAAAGTATGGGATTTTTCTAATGAAACTGGAGGCAAAGATGCGATTTTAGAAGTTGAATATGTTTCGGAACTTTATAAAAATACTGATCCAGAATATGAGGGTCCTTTTTCTGTACCTGCATTAATTGATATTAAAACTAAGACAGTGGTTAACTCTGAGTCACTAGATATTTTAAGAGACTTTACAACCCGTTTTAAACCTTTTCATGCTGACAATGCTCCAGATCTTTATCCAGAAAATTTGAGATCAGAGATTGATAGTTGGATCCAAAAAATAATTGATGAAGTATTGGGAGGAGCAAATCGTGCGGGATATACTCGCTCTCAAGAAGAATTTGATCAAAATGCAGAGGCTTACTTTAAAGTATTAGCCGAGTTAGATCAACATTTCGCTGAGAATCAGTTTTTATTAGGTGATCAATTGACTGAAGCCGATTTAATATTATATACCCCTTTAATCCGTCATGATTTACTTTATATGCCAATCTATGGCTTATTCCATCATTCATTGCGCGATTACCCTAATTTATGGCGCTATATGAAACAACTTTATCAAATGCCAGCCTTCAAAGCCACTACTAGCTTTAGAGACTATCAAATTGGACAATATTCTGGAAGAACAGGACGTATTTTTTTCCGCAGAGAAGTAGTTCCAATGCTACCAGATCTTTCACATTGGGAGAAATAAAATATAAAAAAATTAACTATTCCTCTTGCTTTTATTCCGAATTCGAGATAAAATACATATGTTCAGTAAAATAACTACTAGAACAAATACATATAAAAAGGATGATTAAATATGACTAAACTAGGTGTAATTGTAGGATCAACTCGGAAAAATTCTTTTTCTAAACAATGGGCAGATAATATTGTGACTTTATACCCTGAGGGAACAGAAGTAGAGTTTTTAGATATTGCAAACTTACCTCTTTATAACCAAGATTTGGATGAAAATTCACCACAAGCCTACACTGATTTCCGTGAAGCAGTGAAACGCCAAGATCTGATTTTATTCGTAACTCCAGAGCATAACCGTACAATCTCAGCAGCATTAAAAAATGCATTAGACGTTGCTTCTCGTCCATGGGGACAATCTGTATGGAATGGCAAACCAGCTTTAATTGCGTCCCATTCAATTTCTGCTATGGGTGGCTCAATAGCCAATAAAGATTTGGTTAAGATTCTTTCATTTTTAAATATGCCAACAGTGGGACAACCTGAGGTTATGTTACCAAGTTCAGCTAATTTATTGAACGATGGTAAAGCTCCTCAAGATACCTTAGACTTCTTACAAACTGCTGTAGATGCACACTTAAATTTATTAAAATAAGTTCGTTTTTCGAATTATAAAGCATGAAGGATAGTAGTGATTGACTAATATGACTAATTACAGTATACTTAATTGAGTAGAGAGTAATAAAATATTTAAAAGCTTAATTCATTATCATAATTAATCCTTTTCTTTATCTTATGTAACATCTGCAAAAAAATCGCGCTCAGCGCAAGGAGGATTTCATTTATGAATAATGGAACAGTAAAATGGTTTAACTCAGAAAAAGGTTTTGGCTTTATTGAACAAGAAAATGGTGAAGATGTATTCGTGCATTTCTCAGCGATTAATAACGAAGGCTTCAAGACTTTAGAAGAGGGCCAAAAAGTAACTTTTGATGTTGAATCAGGAGAACGTGGCTTACAAGCTAGTAATGTGTCAGTTGTAGCATAATCTTAAATATAAACATTCAAACGACAAACTTTTGGTTTGTCGTTTCTTTTTTTGCTAGATTTTAGAAGAGATCGTTAAAAAAATTAGCCCAACACCTCCTTTTAGTGTTCACACTAAAATGTAAATTTACATTTATGATTGTAAACGCTTCGAAATTGAGGTATATTATATATGATAAATAAAAAGGAGTGAAAAATATGTATCCATATTTACAAAGACTGGGACGTTCATTAATGTTACCAGTTGCGGTACTACCTGTTGCTGCCTTAATGCTAGGGATCGGCTATGCAATTGACTCTCAAGGTGGGAACCAGTTCAGTGCTTTATTGATGACTGCTGGAGATACCATTCTCAGTAATTTAGGCATTCTATTTGCTTTGGGTGTTGCTTTAGGTATGTCTAACGATCGAGATGGGTCAAGTGCCTTATCAGGTTTAGTCGCATTTTTAATGGTTACTACATTACTGAAACCGGATAAATTAACAGATATTGTCAATATTCCTTTAGAAGAATTATCCTATTCTTTTGAAAAAATAGATAATGCTTTTATCGGAATTATATCCGGTCTTACCGCTTCATCACTTTATAATAAATTCTCAAAAACTAGATTACCTGATGCATTTGCTTTCTTCTCTGGGCGTCGAATGGTTCCCATTTTGACTTCAATTGCTATGATTTTTGTTTCAGGATTATTATATTTTATCTGGCCACCTGTTTATGAAGGGCTAGTAGGCTTTGGAGAATGGATTTCAGGGATGGGCTGGTTCGGAGCAGCCTTATATGGTTTCTTCAACCGTCTACTAATTCCTACCGGTTTACACCATGCTTTAAATGCTGTTTTCTGGTTCGACTTAATAGGTATTAATGATATCGGTAATTTCTGGGCATCTGTAGGTGAAAAGGGTGTTACAGGAATGTATCAAGCTGGCTTCTTCCCGGTTATGATGTTTGGTTTACCAGCTGCTGGTTTAGCGATCTATCGTAAGGCTGATCCTCGCTACCGTAAAGAAGTAGGGTCCTTATACTTAGCAGGCGCAGTCACAGCTTTTGTTACAGGTGTTACTGAACCCATTGAATTTTCGTTTATGTTTATAGCCCCAGTTCTTTATTTTGCTCATGCTATTTTATCAATGCTATCTTTAGGATTTGCTGCCTTTATGCAATGGACAGCTGGTTTTGGCTTTTCTGCCGGAGCAATCGACTTTATTTTATCTTCACAAATTCCAATAGCGAACAAGCCCTTTATGTTAATATTACAAGGCTTAGTTTTCGCCGGTCTATATTATTTGGTCTTCTCTTTCTTAATTGAAAAATTGGATATTGCTTCACCAGGAAGAAAAGGTCCTTTGTCTTTAGACTTTGATGCTGGAAGTGGGCGAAAAGGTTCATTACCTGAAAAGGATTCTAAAGAATTAAAGGATTCAAAAGCCGAAAAAGAATACCAACAAGCTCGCCGCATTCTTGAAGCTTTAGGTGGTAAAGACAATATTGAAAACTTTACCAATTGCGCGACACGACTTCGCTTGAATGTTAAAGACACCTCAGTAATTGACCAAGAAAAAATAAAATCTTCTGGCGCTGCGGGTGTTAAGATCATGGGAGAAAATGCAGCCCACGTAATTATTGGAACGAATGTTCAATTTGTGGCAGATGCTTTACATGATGTTATGGACGAAGAATAATAAGTTAGATATAAATCGAGTAGGAGGCTAGCCATTAGTTGACTAGCCTCCTACTTGATTGGTGGTAACTTCCTTCAGGGGATAAGTTGAGTTATAATAATATCTAGTAAAATGTTATGAAAGATTGAGGGAGATATGGATTTAGCACTCATCATTTTTAAGCAATTAATTATACTGATTTCCATAGCGGTGATTGGGTTTAGTTTAGTTAAAAAAGAACTTCTGACGCAAACGACCATTAGTCAATTGAATACGGTAATTGTTAAATATTTGACCCCTTTGATAATTATCGAAGCTTTTTTTAAGCCGATTCAGCAAGACCTTATGACTCAGTTTTTCTTAGCAATGATTATTTATATTATTTTTCTGTTAATGAGGATCTACGTAGGGCATTGGTATTTTGGGAAAAATGAGGATGGGGTATCCAAGTTTGCAACAGTCTTTGGTAATGTTGGTTTTATTGGTATTCCTCTGACCTTAGCAGTTTTCGAACCTTCCTATGTCATGATTACCACAGGCTTATTTCTAGTTACAAATTTCTTTTCTTGGACACTTGGTTTAAAAATGATTAGAGCCAAAGAAAAAGAACCAAAAATAACATTCTCTGCTCGTCCAATTCTGTTTGCTTTTCTGATAGGAGTAGTCATTCAAGTTTTTAAGATCTCTGTTCCATCGGTTGTATCCGAAGGGATTCATCAATTAAATCAGGTTTATTCCCCGATTGCTATGATTATTCTAGGTGCTTATTTTGAAGACATTGCTACTTTATCTGACTATCTTGATTGGAAATTGTGGAAAATAGCTAGCATAAAGCTTATTATTTGGCCTTTAATTAATTTGATTATGCTATTGTTCATCCCTGGTTTAACCTTTGAAAGTTTTTTTATTTTAGTAATGATACTAGCTGGACCTTCTGCTATGATGACAGCTCTTTTAAGTCAAATTGTAGGTGGTGATTATTTAAGTGGAGCAAAAATTGTTTTACTGACAACAATGTGTTCACTTGTTACCATTCCTTTAATACTCAATTTAGCTACATGGCTTTTTGAAAACTATTATCTATTTTCTTAGGAGGAATCACGTGGATAAAAAATTATTAGCAACCAATTTAGCAAGTGTACTCGAAGACATTTCGACCTATCCGACTCATATGGTGGCGATTACTAAATTTGTGGATGCTGAAACGACGAGAGAGTTATATAATTTAGGCGTTCGAGATATGGGCGAAAATCGCTCGGATAAATTCTTAGCAAAACTAGAAGCTTTGAATGATATTGCATCAGAAATTACTTGGCACTTTGTTGGTCACCTCCAATCTCGTCAAGTGAAATTGATTATTAATCAGATCGATTATTTACATTCACTGGATCGATTATCATTAGCCAAAGAAATTCAAAAAAGAGCAGATCGGACAGTAAAATGCTTTCTACAAGTCAATGTTTCAGGTGAAGAGACGAAAGGCGGATTTGATCCGGATCGTGTCATAGAGGCGGTAGAAGCCATTAAAGACTATAACAAAATTGAAATAGTTGGTTTAATGACGATGGCGCCGATTGATGCCAGCGAAACGGAACTTCATCATTATTTTGCCGAATTAAAAGAATTACAAGTATTAATACTTGGCAAGAATTATCCATGGGCTCCTTGTGGAGAGCTAAGTATGGGGATGTCACGGGACTATCGCATCGCCTTAGAAGAAGGAGCGACTTACATTCGAGTGGGCAGTGCCTTGTATGATCAAAAATAAATATTTTTAAAGAGGAGTTTAAACGATCGTTTAAACTCCTCTTTATTATGATTATTATATTTCGGTTAGAAGGTAGTTAGTTTGTCAAAAGGAAAGAGGATTATTTTAATTTTTGAAAGTAGATTTTTTTCAGGTATTAAACCGATTTTTCTTGAATCTACCGAACTTTTACGATTATCGCCTAAGCAATATAAGTAACCTTCTGGGATCGAATCAACTTTAAGATCCTGTGTTACTTGGTCTGTTAAATAGGGCTCATCAATTTTTTCACCATTGATATAAAGTATATTATCAATATATTCAATGGTATCTCCCGGAAGGCCAATAACTCTCTTAATATATTTTTTCTTTTTTTCCGGAACGTTAAATACTACTATATCAAAACGGTCAATCTTAGTAATTTGACTTCCTATAACGATATCGTTTTGTTCAAAGGTATTCATCATAGAAGCTCCTTCAACTTTATAAACACTGAAGATAAAAAGTCTTAGCATCATTAGGACGATAAAGAGTGAAATAAACCACTTATTATCTCTTACTAAAGACTGGATTGTATCCATTTCAATTCTCATGATATGTCTCCTTACATTCCATAAATCACGAAAACATTTTTTAATAATTATGCAAATAGAACTAAGTTATGAATAAAAATTTTATAAGAAAAAGATTTAAATAAAGGCAATAGCTTTTCTCCTATTCTTTCTTCATAGCATATTTTGAAACTAATTGTAAAAAATATCCATTCTCTAAAGTTATTTCTGATTTAGTAGGTGTTACATTGAGTAGAATGATATTATCGAGTGTCTTTACCTAATTGAATTATCAAAAGATCAGCGCTAAGAAAGATTTATTTAAATAGTCTTATTCAATTAATTAGATAGGAGAGCTACCGTTTAATAATAGATAAAACACCCTCTCTTTTCATTTATTCATCACCATAAGAGACCGGCAAATGCCAAATGGCATCATTATAGTCTCCAATGGTCCGATCACTTGAGAAGAAGCCAGAATTTGCAATATTAACAACTGATTTTTGATACCAAGTGTCAATATCCTCATAGTCTCTTAGCATCTGTTCCTTAGTTGCAATATAGTCTTCTAAATCAATCAAAGTCATAAAATAATCCTTATGAATTAACTCCTGATGCAGACGGTTTAAACGCTCTTCGTTACCAAAATACAACATACCATGGGAAACAATGAAGTCTACTAGAGGTTTGATCGTTTCTCTTTGATAATATTCATTGGATGAATAACCATTACTTTTATAGAGTTGAATAATTTCCTGACTTTCTTTTCCAAAAATATAGATATTATCTTGGCCAACTTTTTCAAAAATTTCAACATTAGCACCATCTAATGTACCAATCGTTAGGGCACCGTTTGCCATAAATTTCATATTTCCTGTACCCGAAGCTTCTTTTGAAGCCAAGGAAATTTGTTCAGAAATGTCGGCTGCCGGAATAAGATAGGAAGCATTGGTAACATTATAATTTTCAACCATTATTACTTGTAAGTGTGGAGCCACCACCTTATCTAAACTAATCAATTGTGACAAAGTTAAGATAAGATGAATAATATCTTGTGCAATTGTATAGGCGGGTGCAGCTTTTCCTCCAAAAATAACGGTAATAGGTGTTTCAGGAATATTCCCCTTTTTAATATCTAAATATTTATGAATTACCCATAAAGCATTCATCTGTTGTCGTTTATATTCGTGGAATCGTTTGATTTGAATATCAATAATTGAGTGTTCATTAATTGTAATCTTCATTCGGTCTTGCAATCTTTTCTTCAACCGCATCTTGTTATTGTGTTTGATGGCTCTTAGTTTACTTAATGTGCGCTCATCGTCTTTAAAATCTATAAATTGTGAAAGATCAGCATTTCTATGCCAAAGCGTTCCGATTTTAAGGTCTAGATATTCTGAAAGTTCCTTGTTAGCGTCCATTACCCAACGGCGGAAGGTGATGCCATTGGTCATATTGTGGAACTTGTCAGGATAGATCTCATAAAAAGGTTTTAAAGCCGTTGTTTTTAAGATTTCAGTATGTAATTCTGCGACACCGTTGACAGAAAAACCAAAGTGAATGGCTAAATGAGCCATGTGGACATAATTTGAATTATCAATAATCCAAACTTCAGCCTGATCGGGATAGTGTTTTCTAATCACTTGGTCGAGCCGTTGAATAATATTGGCGATTTCTGGCATGATTAATTGAATATCATTGAAAGGCCAAGTTTCTAAGGCTTCGGCTAAAATAGTATGATTTGTAAAAGCAGTAATCTTAGTCACAATTTGATAGGCTTCTTCAAAGTCAATGCCTTCCTTCATTAAAAGGCGCACTAATTCAGGAATTATAAAGCTTGGATGGGTATCATTGATTTGAATAACGGCATAATCAGCTAAATCATGTAAATTGCTACCTTTTTCTTTAGCTTCATGTAGAACAAGTTGCGCTCCATTTGAAACCATAAAATATTGTTGATAAATCCGTAGCAATCTTCCTTCATGGTCTGAATCATCAGGATAGAGGAAGAGTGTAAGGTTTTCTTTAATATTTGTCTTATCAAAATCAATTGAGTCTTCAGAAACAATAGACTCATTGACAGTGTCTAAATCAAATAGACGCAAGCGATTACGATGAGTTTGTTTATAACCTAAAACATCTAAGTCATACAGAGTTGATTTTAGAGTGAAAGAAGCATAGGGGACTTCGAAAGTCAGGTGAGATTTTTTAATCCAGTCTTGACCAGTTAACCATGCATCTGGCACGGTGTGTTGTTGATTATCAAAAAACTCTTGTTTGAATAAACCAAAATGATAATTCAAGCCAATTCCATCACCATTAATCCCCATCTTGGTAATAGAATCGACGAAACAAGCAGCGAGTCTACCGAGGCCGCCGTTTCCTAAGGAAGGTTCTCTTTCAGCATGTTCTATGTCCATTAAGTTCTTTCCGTTAGCGATTAATTCGTTATTAATTTGATTGTAAATACCTAAATTAATTAAATTGTTACTCAATACTTTTCCAATTAAGAATTCTGCAGAAAAGTAATAGAGTTTTCGCTTTTGGTCTTGATCTCGGTAGGGTAATCGGCGAGATTCATCTTTTACCACTTCCATTAATACGGTATATAGTTCTTTATTATCACAATCATAAACTTTTTTTTGAAAGAGGTCTTGAGTATAACGCTCTAGTAAAGTCATAAGTTTCTCCTTTATAGCGATTTATTGAAAAGAATCGTTTTATAACAAAATTCAAATATCCTTTTGTCTTCTTCATTATAAGTGAAAGGGCAATGACCTGCAATTTAATCTACTACTGAATGGGACGAAAAAGGTTCCCATCCATCGATTAAAGCTGATGAATAGGGTGGAGTGTGAATATTTATAATTAATTAATTTTTTTATACTTCTCTTCTAAGCGTGCCATCCACCAACCTAAAGCACTTCCTAATAAGAGCATGAGGCCGCAAATTGCATAGCCACTAAGTTGAAAACTTGTGTATTCGGTTGGAATGATCATAAAGGTAGATGCCAGAACAACACCGAAAATAAAGTGGAAGAACTTTGCATAGTAGCGGTCAAAAATTCTCTCAATTAGTTTAGACAAGAGCAGTATTGTTAATAGACCACCAACTCCAATTGGAATAATTACAGTCAGGTCTAAACTTTTGAACCCATCAGACATTAGCTTGTACATGCCCATGTAAAGAATAAAATTTGAAGGGCTCAATCCCGGAATCAGAACTCCTAATGCAATCAAAGCTCCTGCGATCATCCAAGTAAAGAAGTTTGCTGAAACCTGTCCGCCAAACCATGATTGTCCAAATATAAGCAAACATAAGGCCGCAATAAAAGAAAGAACCATTACAATCAAATCTGACTGATTGCGTCCTTCTTGACTAGCTTCTTTCCACAGTGAAGGAATCATACCCACTATGCATCCTACAAAAAACCACATGACATAAGTTTCATAATTTTCGAGAACATGGCTAACCCCGAAGGATAGGATGACTATGCCAAACAGGGCACCTAAACCGACAGGTATGAAGAAAATGATGTTTTCAACGAAGTCTTTAGTGATATTAGCTAGAAAACGGATAATTCGTTCATATAAACCAAAAATTGCCGCTAAAGCACCACCAGAGACTCCGGGTAAAATAAAGCCTGATCCAATGAACATGCCTTTGACAAAGCGCCAAATCCAATCAATTGTTTTTTTCATAAATTGCCCTCCATAGTTCAATACTTTTTCAGTTTAGCCCTTCTTGGTAAAATTTTCAATGAAAGTTAGCATGATGCTTGAGTAGGTCTTTTGAGGAATCTATTGTATAATAATATTAGTATGATATAGGAGGAAAAGTTATGAACATAGTTTATTTTTCTGATAAATGTCCGAATACGGAGGCTTTTATTAGCCGCTTAGATCAAATGGAAGTGAGCTACAAAGCAGTCAATATAACTGATTCAATGAAGAATTTAAAAGAGTTTCTTAAATTAAGAGATAGTCGTAATGAATTCGATGAAGTTAAAAAAAATGGCAATGTGGGTATTCCTGTTTTATATTCTGAGGATCGATTAATCTATGATTTGGATACAATTAATGAAAAAAAGTAAACAAGTCTTCAAGAGAATAGTTATAAGTATTACCTTCATTATTTTCAGCCTCTTTTTAAGACTGCCGACTAGCCACGCCCAAACGGAGTCTGATTTTTATGACATGTCTATTGAGATAGTAAATGACTTAACAACTGAAGTTAGTGATCAAGAAGATCAACAGTTACGAACCTTAAAAGATTCCTTAACAGAGTTTGATGTGGAGTATAAAGTAGAACAATTGGCTAAGAAATATGATCTAGAACCTAAAAGAACGACCCTCGATTTAGAAGAAAATTACCGTATGGAGTCCTTCCTTTTAAGAGAAGATGCCCCATATGGTATGGAATTAATTGCTATCTATCAAGTCGATCAGTTAGTCTATCTAGCCAGTCAATATTATGGGGCCCTCGAATTTATTGAAGAACAAAATCAATCCATTGAAATAGCTCGTGCTGTTGCCAAAGATTTTCAAATAATGGCCAGTCTGCAAGGGAATATTATGGAAGATGACGGCCTGTTAGTAGAAGTATCGTCTAAAGACAAGCAAGATGACTATCGTTTAGCTTATTTTAGAGAGCAAGCGGTTTTATCAGACTATCTGATCAATGAATTTTTAAAAAGCCAAAAGATTGAGGGCATCAATTCTCAACTAACCCTTGAATTAGCAGAAAAGAAAGAAATTCCTGATCCAACAGATGAAAAGTCAGAGGATTTAGAAGACGATAAGCGTCCTCTAGAAGAGAAATTAAAGGGCATGATACCCGCTTCCTTAGCTGAGTCTGAAATAGTTGCATTTGATGACTATCAAGATAATATTATAAGTCTTGAAGATCAAATTAAGCTTTATCAATCCAGAATCCAGACAGAGATTACGGCTGATAATTTTTCTCGAGAATCTATTATCGAACAATTAGGACAAGCAAGTAAGAGCAAAAAGCAAGATAACTTAGAGTCGGACGAATATTACTTTCTTTCTAAAAATAATTTAGTCTATCTTAACTTTATTTATAGTGAAGAACAATTGTTGCAAGCTAATTTCCATTATTTCGATGAAAATTGTTTTAAAGAAGGTAAAGATTTCCAGTCTCTGCTAACAGATTATGAAAACAATGGTTCTATCACAGTAGCAGAAATTGAAGAAGACCTCGGTTCAGCTGATAGTGCGGCATATTATATGATGACTGGCTTTTCTTATTATTCATGGGTGAGCTTTTCGGATAATATCCGCCAATTAATTGCAAGTATACAACAAGATCAAATTATTAATCTTCAAATTGATGAATAAAATCACTAATTATCACACACAGGAAGAAGGATCAAAGTGGATCAAACAACAATTAATTCTTTGATGGAACAAGCTCGTGAAGCAGTAAAAAGAGCCTATTGCCCATACTCAAATTTTCCCGTTGGAGCAGCATTGTTAACTAAGGACGGTAAAGTTTATACAGGTGTTAATATTGAAAATGTGTCCTTTGGTGCTACTAATTGTGCAGAGCGCTCAGCAATCTTTACGGCTGTATCCGAAGGATACCGTCCAGGTTTTATTGAGGCAATTGCAGTAGCAGGGGATACGGAAGACTTTTTAATGCCTTGCTCAATTTGCCGTCAAGTATTGGTAGAAATGGCAGAGCCTGACACTCCTGTCTATTTAACACGTAAGGACCAATCCATCTATCAAACAACAGTCAGTGAACTTGTACCAATGGCTTTCCAAAGCCTAGATATGTAAAAAATACAGGAGGAATTATAATGACACAAAAATTGTTACATACTTGCTATCGAATTAAAGATAGAAAAGCGAGCTTGACTTTCTATACGGAAGTTTTTGATTTTAAAGTGATGCGTGATCGTCGCTTTCCAGAACATCAGTTCGATTTGCTTTATTTACAAGTTCCTGGATCAGATTTTGAATTAGAGTTAACCTATAACTATGACTCGGAAGGCTATACTATCGGAGATGGATTCTCTCACATGGCTATTGGAGTGGATAATCTTCAAGCGCAACATCAAAAATGTAAGGAAGCTGGTTACGAAACAACAGAGCTCAAAGGACTTCCAGGTCAAAAAGCTTCTTACTTCTTTGTATCTGACCCTGATGGCTATCGACTGGAAGTGATGGATAATAAAAACTTAGCAGTATAAGCTTGTCTATGCCCGTTGCTTATGGTAAGATTTATACATGCGATGAGTCGAATACAATCTGGTAGATTGGAAGCAAGCTGTCTAGAGCTAAGAGCTCAAGCCAGGAAGGCGACAGAGCAAGTTGGAGCTGTGAACTGCAACTTGCAGTATCTTAGGATATTTTGCGATTCGTGAGTACTAGTTACTCACCGACACTCTTATGGAGTGTCCCTTATAAAAGAGCCTTTAACTTTCTGAAATTCAGTCAGTTAGAGGCTTTTTTGTATGAATTTAAAAAACAAGAGTTTTAGAGCTTAAATTTTTAATATTTATAACTAATTAATTTCAATATTAATGAACATATCATTTTGACTTTAAAATGGGCTTTGTCATGGGATTATTCTTTTAAATTAGAGGGCGTTCCGTTACAATATTGGTAATTGAACAAGTTACCCAATTCACTTAATAGTCCGTCTCAAACTTATCAATTATAAGAATGGAAGGTTGCCAATGACATTTTCCTTGGATCGAAGTAGCTTAAACAAAGAAATAGAAAAGTTTTCAACACAATTGCATGACCAAGCCTATCATTTTTTAGGTGCCAAGCAGGTTCAGTCAAATTCAAAAGGTTATCAGTTTAGTGTATGGGCACCCAATGCTTGGCAGGTATATTTACAAGGCGATTTTTCTAATTGGAAAAATCTATGGATGGAAAAACTTGATGGCGGTGTATGGAGTCTATATGTTGAAAACGCTCAAGCAGGACATTGTTATAAATATGGAATGGATCATGGAAATAATCACATTGAATATAAAATTGATCCTTACGCTATGCGATTTGAAACCCCCCCTCAAGATGCATCGATTATCGAAGATCTCACACCATTCCCATGGAATGATCAAAAGTGGCTAAAAGCACGCAAGGCTAAAGATAAATTTGACAGTCCTTTACAAATTTATGAAGTTCATCAGAGTTCATGGCGACAGCATCCCGATGGAAGATCTTATTCTTTTAAAGAGTTAGCTCACAGTTTAGTTCCTTATGTTAAAGAAATGGGTTATAACTACATTGAGTTTATGCCTCTAACTGCCTTTCCTTATGCTCCTTCTTGGGGCTATCAGGTAACCGGCTATTACGCAGTCGCTGGTCAATATGGAAGTAATGAAGATTTTAAATATTTCGTTAATTATGCTCATCAAGAAGGCATTGGTGTCATTCTTGATTGGGTACCTGGTCATTTCAATCAAAATGCGAATGCTTTGGCATATTTTGATGGTCAGGCTTGTTATGAGTATGCAGATCCTCAACGAGCTAAAAATATTAGCTGGGGTAGTTTAAATTTTGACCTTGGAAAATTACAGGTACAATCTTTTCTAATCTCAAATTTAAATTATTGGCTGTCTGAATTTCATTTGGATGGTATTCGAGCAGATGCTATTTCAAATATTCTTTATCTCGATTTTGATCAAGGTCCCTGGACGCCTAATAAATATGGAGGAAATGACAACCTTGAAGGCTATCATTTCTTACGCATAATGAATCAATGGGTTCAAGATTACTATCCTGAGGTTTATATGATTGCTGAAGAAGCCACTTCATCTAGCGGAATAACTTTGGATATTGCTCATGGAGGATTGGGTTTTGATTATAAATGGAATATGGGTTGGATGAATGATGTCTTACGGTTTTTCCAACTTCCTTACAATCAAAGGCCAGCTCAATTACGTCTCATTACTTTTGTTTTTATGTATCAATTTAAAGAACGTTACTTACTTCCTTTCTCTCATGATGAGGTTGTTCATGGGAAAAAATCCTTGCTAGCTAAAATGCCAGGTAGTCGCTATGATCAATTTGCTGATTTGAGACTTTTACATGCCTATATGTTAGCTCAACCTGGTAAAAAACTTCATTTTATGGGTAATGAATTGGGACAATTTATAGAGTGGCGTTATTATGAAGAATTAGATTGGCAAGGACTAAAGCAAGAATATAATAGTGAATATCAAGCGTTTATGCGAACTATCAATAAGATTGGCTTAAATAGGCCAGAATTTTATCAATTGGATCATCATCCAGAAGGAATAACAGTTTTGGATGCGGATGATTTAGAGAGAGGATTGCTAAGTTTTATTCGTTGGTCTAAAAACAAACAATCATACTCTGTGATAATGATTAATTTTTCAAAAAATCATTATTATGATGTGGAATTAGGTGTCCCTGAAAGTGGAGATTTTCTTGTCTATCTTAATAGTCAAGCAGATCAATTTGCAGGTTATCAACAAAATTGGCAAAAGTTTTACCAAGCAAAAAATAAAAGCTGTTGTAAGCAAGATTATTGTTGTTTGATTGAAGTTCCAGCTTTATCCGTTCAATTTATTGAACATATAAATTTGCATCAAGATAGAAAGGAGAAGGATGCTAAGCAGTTAGTATCCAAACGCTAAAATGAAAGATGAAATGATTGCGATGATACTAGCCGGAGGTCAAGGAAGTAGGTTGGGCGTTTTGACCAAGCAGATTGCTAAGCCCGCAGTGCCATTTGGAGGAAGGTATCGTATTATTGACTTTGCTTTAAGTAACTGTGCAAATTCTAACATTCATAAAGTGGGGGTCATTACTCAGTACCAACCTCTAGAATTAAATGGTCATATCGCTAATGGGGAGGCTTGGGGCTTTAATGCTAGCGGTGGTGGCACAACTATTTTACAACCTTATTCATCCACTGATGGAGAAAAGTGGTTTAAAGGGACATCAAATGCTATTTATCAGAACATAACCTATATCGATTCTGTTAATCCAGAATATGTTTTAATTTTATCTGGAGATCATATTTATAAAATGGATTATTCAAAGATGTTAGATTTTCATAAAGAAAAAGGCGCTTCTTTAACAGTTGCTGTGAAACCTGTGCCTATCAAAGAAGCAACACGCTTTGGAATTATGAACACAGATAAAAATGATCGTATCGTTGAATTCGAGGAAAAACCTGATCAGCCACAATCAAATTTGGCTTCAATGGGGATCTACATTTTCAATTGGCAGAAATTACGTAACTATTTAATTGAAGATCAAGATCAAGATAATCAATTAGAAGATTTTGGTAAACACGTTATTCCACTTTATTTAGCCAATGATGAAGCATCTTATGCTTATGCCTTTGACGGTTACTGGAAAGATGTGGGAACTATTTCATCCTTATGGGAAGCAAATATGGAGATTTTGAATCAAGATCACCCACTCTATCACTCCAATCCTGATTGGCGTGTCTACTCGAATAATCCGGTTCTACCTCCGCAAGTAGTGACGGACCATGCGGCGATCTATGATTCCTTTGTTACTGATGGATGTTATGTATCAGGAGAAATTCACCGGTCTATTCTTTCCGAAAACGTAAAGGTGGGGCTGGATTCTCAGATTACCGATTCAGTGATCATGGCTAATGCTAGGATTGGAGCATCTTGTCGAATTGAGTATGCAATTGTTGGCGAGAATGCTCGAATAGCAGATGGAGCAATGGTGATTGGAACAGAAAGAGACATTGCAGTTGTCGGTTTTGGCGATCAGATAGAAAGGAAGAATTAAATGGTTCAGCATAAGACTTGTGCAATTTTAAATTTAACAGAAGACAATCAACCTCTATATCCTTTAACTTATAATCGTCCTATCGCAGCTTTGCCATTTGCGAGTCGTTATCGCATTATTGATTTTATTTTATCTTCTCTTTCTTACGCTCAAGTTCAATCGGTGGCTATGTTTATTGGTGAGTCCGGACGCTCTCTGTATGATCATATCCGCTCAGGAGCCTCATGGAATCTTGATTCACGGATTAGAGGAGGTATTTTCACCTTCTCTCAACAAGACTGGAAGGCGCGTTATCATCGAGAGAACGACCATGAAGACTACTATTATAATCATCGAATCTTCTTAGAAAGATCGAAAGCTAAGTATGTCTTTGTATCTGGATCGAAGATTATCGCTAATTTAAATATTAATGACTTACGTCAATCGCACATTAGAAGTAAGAAAGATGTAACTTTAGTTTATAAAAATGTGATTGCATCGACTATAGGGATGGACCATCCCAACGAACGCATCGTTGCGTTTGATGAAGAAAAAAATATCGTCGATCTATTACCTAACTCAGAAAAACCCGCTCTTGCATCCGTTAGTTCCAGCTTAGATATGTATTTTCTATCTGTAGACATTCTTTTAGCTTTAATTGACCGAGCTGATAGAGAAGAGCAGTATCTTGAAATAGATGATCTTATTCAGTTTTATTTATTGGATTATAGCATTCATCCTTATGAATATACTGGTTATACCGCAAATATTAATACGGTAGAAGCCTACTATCAAGCCAATATGGACATGTTAAACCATTTATCCTTTGCAGCTTTATTCCATACGGATCAGGCTGTTCGTACCAAATCCAAAAATGGAATTCCAACCTATTACCATGAGCGTTCCTATGTGCGAAATGCAATTTTAGCAACTGGAACGACCGTTTACGGTGAAGTAATCGACTCTTTAATTAATCGGCGAGTTCAAATTGGGGAGAATGCTAGTGTGAGAAATTCAATTATTCAACAAGGGGTTGAAATTGGAGAGGGAGCCACAGTAGAGTACGCCATTTTAGATAAAAATGTCGTGGTTAAGCCCGGCACAGTGATTCGTGGACGCCCTGATAAATTAATTGTAAAAGCTAAAAATGAAATTGTGGATGCAAGGGTAGATTAGGAGGATTTAAATGAAAATACTTTATGCCTCAGCTGAAGCGGCTCCTTTCTTTAAAACAGGAGGTCTAGGAGATGTCGCTTCTGCATTGCCAAAAGAGTTAGCGAAGGAACCCGAGCTTGATGTTCGTGTGGTGCTTCCTTTCTATAGTCAAATGGCTAATGAATATGCGCAACAGCTAGAAGAAATTGCACATTTTCGTTTCCAACTGGGGCAACGAAATGTCTACTGTGGAATTAAGCAATTGAAGGACCATGGAGTAACCTATTACTTCATTGATAATTTGGCTTATTTTGATCGCGCTTCTTTATATGGAGAATGGGATGATGGCGAACGCTTTGCCTATTTTTCAACTGCTATCATTGAAATGCTGGAAGTAATTAATTGGATACCAGAAATTATTCATTGCAATGATTGGCAAACGGCTATGATACCCGCTCTTTTAATCGATCGTTATCACTGGAAGGAATCCTTAAAAAACATTCGAAAAGTACTCACTATTCACAATTTACGTTTTCAAGGGATTTATGATGCATCCATGCTTTCGAATGTCTTTGGCACTGGCTTTAATACCTTTACCGACGATGGTTTGAAGTACCACAACAATATGAATTACCTTAAGGGTGGTATTAACTTTGCCGATCGAGTAACAACGGTCAGTCCGACCTACGCTCAAGAAATATTAACTCCAGAATTTGGTGAAGGTTTAGATGCAGTATTAAGGCGAAATGAATGGAAACTTAAAGGAATTATTAATGGAATCGATTTAGAAATCAATAATCCCAAGACAGACAGCTATTTGCCTTATCATTATGATCAATCAGATCTTTCAAACAAAGCTAAAGTAAAAAGCTACCTTCAAAGGCAACTTACTCTTAAACAAGATAATCAGATCCCTTTAATTGGAATCGTCAGCCGGCTGACAGACCAAAAAGGTTTGCAATTAGTTGAGCAAATTATGGATGATTTACTGCAACAAAATGTTCAAA
This sequence comes from Facklamia sp. P12945, assembly GCF_050409485.1. Lineage (NCBI taxonomy): Bacteria > Bacillati > Bacillota > Bacilli > Lactobacillales > Aerococcaceae > Facklamia > Facklamia sp. P12945. The sequence continues at coordinate 48,377 of NZ_JBNUPJ010000006.1, read as the reverse complement.
TGGTTATTTTAGGTACTGGAGACCAACACTTTGAAGATTCATTTCGCTATTTCGAGCAGAAATACCCTGATCAACTGAGAGCTTGCATTCAATTTGATCTTGGACTGGCTCAGCAAATATATGCTGCCAGCGATATTTTCTTGATGCCATCTGCTTTTGAACCTTGTGGTCTCTCGCAAATGATTGCCATGCGCTATGGCACACTGCCTCTGGTGCATGAGACAGGAGGCTTAAAAGATACTGTCGAAGCTTATAATAAATATACTGGCCAGGGAACCGGTTTTTCATTTAAAGGTTTTAACCGCGACAATTTACTTTTTACCATTAATATGGCCTTAGATATTTATATTAATCAAAAGGAAGTTTGGCAGAAGTTAGTGAAGCAAGCCATGGGTAAAGATTTCTCTTGGACTGCACCTGCTAAAGCATATAAAGCTGTTTATGATGAACTTTTAAATACATCTGTCAATTTATAGAATTTAATTAATTTTCAATTATTAGCCTTCTAAAAATGTTTCATTGAGACATCAGTTAGATGGCTATTTGAATACTTAGGCAAAAGTCATACAATCTTTCATAAATTTTCTTAATCATTTAGTATAATTTAATAAAAAGATTGACCTCGGCCTTTAGTTGGAAGGCGGTCGATATAATTCTGTCTAGGATAGAATTAACAAAGTAGGTGAATGATTAAATGGAGAAATTTAAAATGCAATCGAGTAAACATAAAATATTTCAAGGGATCAAAAATATTTGGCGCTATTACCGAGGATGGAAGTGGTTAGTGTTTATTGCTTTATCACTTACCTTATTCTTAACCTCTTATTTGGTTTTTATTGCGAAAACGACTGATGTTAAACAACTGCAAGATTCCCTGCAAACAAAAACAGAAATCTATGACAAGCAAGATCAATATGTAGGTACACTCTTATCGCAAAAAGGAAGCTATGTGACCTTAGATGAGATATCTCCCTTAATGCAAGAAACAGTTGTTAAAACTGAAGACAAGCGCTTTTATGATCACAATGGATTCGATACAATTGGAATTGGTCGAGCTTTTTTGCGTTTAGTTATTAATCGCAATACTTCTGGTGGGGGAGGCTCCACTTTAACACAGCAATTAGCTAAAAATGCTTTTCTCAGCTTGGATCAAACTTTTCAACGTAAATTAAAAGAATTGTTTCTAGCACTTGAAATTGAGAAAACTTATTCAAAAGATCAAATTCTTGAAATGTATTTAAACAATGCCTACTTTGGTAATGGAGTCTGGGGCATTCAAGATGCGGCTCAAAAATACTTTGGCATTAATGCTTACCAATTAGATCAGAATCAATCAATGGTTCTAACCGGTATCTTAAAAGGTCCTTCCTTATATAATCCAATTGATGATTATCAAGCAGCTATTGACCGACGAAATGTCATTGCTGATCTTTTGGCTGATGAAGGGGTTATCTCATTTTCTAACGCAGAGGATTACAAAGCAATGTCTATACCTCTTTTAGACAATTATGTTCCAGCCAGTTCTGGACATGAATATCCATTTTACTTTGATGCGGTGATCAATGAAGCTATTCGTAAGGTAAACATCCCTGAAGAAGACCTTATGTCCAAGGGCTATCGAATTTATACTAATTTAGATATCAATGCTCAACAAGGTCTTAATAACGCTTATCAAGAGAATGCTTATTTATTTAATGATGGGGCATATGATGCGCCGATTGTTCAAAGCGCAAGTGCGATAGTTGATACTCGTACTGGGGGAATTATGGCAATTTATGGAGGAAGAGGAGAATATGTCTATCGCGGCTTTAACCGTGCTAGCGATATGTATCGTGCTCCTGGATCGACCATTAAGCCCTTAGCAGTTTATTTACCAGCTCTTGAGAATGGATTTAATATGCATTCGATGGTTCCTGATGTTGTTAAGGCTTATGGTAAGGATCAATTTGCTCCAGAAAACTTTAATCGTCAAACGGATCCTAGAGGAGAAGTCCCCTTATACTATGCTTTATCACAAAGTAAAAATACATCCGCTGTTTATTTACTAGATAAATTAGGAATTCAAACCGCAGTCGATAAACTGCATCAATTTGGTATTGAAGTTCCCCAACAAGACCAGCAGTTGACCTTGGCCTTAGGGGCTTTTTCGACAGGAGTAAGCCCTGTGCAATTAGCCTCAGCTTATGCGACTTTTGCTAATAAGGGAATAAGAAATGAATCTTACTTTATTCGACGAATTGAAGATATTTCTGGGAAAGTTGTATATGATAACGAAAAACCTAAACGTCACTTAATCATGACCAAAACGATTGCCGCAGATATGACCAGCATGATGTTAGATACATATGGTGGCAATGGTACTGGATATGGCGCAGGCCCTAATACAGGTTTGATTGCTGGTAAAACAGGAACAACTGAAGTATCAGACGGTTCAACCCAAACGCGAGACCGTTGGATGGTTGGTTATACCCCAGATTTTGCGATAGCGACATGGATTGGTCTGGATGACGTAGAAAGTGCTAATTTGGATGAAATTATGCCAACTGGCATGGGGAGATTATTTAATAGTCAAACTTCTTACATGATGGCATACTCGCCACAAACACCATTTGATGTCAGCTACGCTTCGCAAATGGAAGCAGATACCAATGGTAAAATGGGTGGTGATTGGTTGGAAAATGTTGATTTCAACTTTGACGGAGAACTTTTTTCAACACTTAAAGAGAACGGAAGTAATCTATGGGAAAAGGTTAAATCTTTTAGTAGTGAAAAAACACAAGAGGTTATCAATTGGATCGAAAACTTAGACCTACCCATTTAAAAAACGCCCAATAAAAATGGGTGCTTTCACCTCAGTTTGATTGAAAAAAAGACTAAAAATTGATACTATTATCATATAGAAATGAGGTTATTATGAACATTAATATTTATGATACAGCTAACACTTTAGAACGCGAATTACGACAGTTGCCAGCTTATTTGAATGTAAAATCGGCACTCGAAGAAATAAAGAAAGATCCTGAAAGCAATCAGTTGTTTGAAGAGTTTCGTCAGGTCTCACAGTCACTTCAGACAATGACTGAACAGCCGAGTGAAGAGAAAATCACAGAAGTTCAAAACTTGTATGCAAAAGTAATGGAAAACCCTTCAATTAAGAAGTTAATGGAAAACGAACAACAACTCGGATTTCTAATGGAAGAAATCAATCAAATTATTACCAAGCCACTACAAGACTTATATCAAGCGCCAACTGAATAAATTTGAATTTGGCAACTGGAAGCCATCGAACAATTATCTTTCGAGGTTCTTTCAGTTGCTTTTATCAACCAATTATTTTGGAGAGAGGAGACCGAGATGCGTTTCATGCATTTTGCTGACCTACATTTAGATAGCCCCTTTGCTGGAATGCAAAAACAATACCCTAGCTTACAAGAAGTTCTAATCCAAGCTCCATATAAGGCATTCCATCGAGGCGTTTCATACGCTATTAAAGAAGATGTAGACGCTGTTGTTATTGTAGGAGATATTTATGATACTCAAAAACAAACAATTTATGCTCAACATGCTTTTTTAAAAGAATTAGAACGACTGAAAGCAGCAGAAATCCCAGTGGTTATTTGTCATGGGAATCATGACTTTCTTAATAACCAACGCTTACTGATGCAATATCCTGAAAATGTTTACGTCTTTAAAGATGAGTCGATTGACCATATCGATATAAAGACAAATGATAATCAAACTTGTCGCTTCTATGGTTTTTCTTATAATAAACGTTGGATTCATGAATCCAAGGCCCAAGAATTCCCTGCAAAAAACAATGAAACGGACTTTACCGTAGGTTTATATCACGGGGAATTGTTAAGTACGACGCAAAAGGGAAATTATGCTCCTTTTACATTGGAGCAACTAATCTCAAAAAATTATGATTACTGGGCTCTTGGACATATCCATCAGGCAAATACTTTATCCACATTCCCGCTTATTCAATATGCTGGTAGTCCTCAAGGTAGAAATCGCCTGGAGATTGGCGACAAGGGAGCCTATTTAGTCACCTTAGAAGTCGATCAAAAGGTAAAATCTGAATTTATTCATTTAGCTGAAATTGAATGGAGAGATGAAATCATAGAGTGTCAGGAAAACTGGCAAGTTAATGATTTGTTATGGGCGATAGAATCCTTAGTCAATAACTTTAAAGATGAGGTTGATAAGGGCCTACCTTCGAAGATTATTTCTTTAACTTTAAAAAATGCACAACGTTTGCCAATCGATATACAAGAACAAATTGAAAAAGGTGAGGTTGAATCGATACTCACTGAACCCCAGTCGATCGAAAAATTCGCGATTATTGTTAGGGTAAAGCTTGAGCGTCAAATGGTATTAGATGCCTTCGAATATGATAAAACATTAAAAACTAGCTTCCAAGCGGCTTGTCAAGATATGCAAGAAGGTAAAGCATATCATGAAAGTCTAGCAGAATTATTTGACCACCCAATTATTAAGCAAAGGATGTCAGATTTATCATTGGATGAAGAATTGAAGAAGGAATCTATTCGATCAGCACAAGAGTTAATGATTCAAGCAATCGGATTTGAATTTAAGGAGGCGATTGATAGTGAAGATTAGCACCCTTGATATCTATGGATACGGTAAATGGGTTAATCAACGCTTTGATTTAGATGATCAATTACAGTTGATTTTTGGTCAGAACGAAGCTGGGAAATCAACACTCCAATCTTTTATTCGAAGTATTCTTTTCGGATTTCCTTCTAAACATCGACGGGTCAATCAAATTAATCGCTATGAACCCAAACTTAGTGAAGTATATGGGGGCAGAATTCTTTTAAAAGAAACTAGCCATGGAGATATTTGGGTGGAAAGAACTAATAGAGGTCTAACTTTAACAGATACAAAAGGGCATGAGCTTGAACAACTAGTGTTAGATCAAATCTTAAGTGGATTAGATGAAAACCTCTTTGACTCCTTTTATGCCTTTTCACTGCAAAATTTGCAGGAACTGTCAAATGTTGATGCAGAAAAATTGGGTGATTATTTCCTATCAATCGGAACGGTTGGATCAGATAAATTTCTTTCTGTGGCTAAATATTTCGAAAAAGATCTGGGGCAACTTTATAAATTAAAGGGGAAAAATCCTAAACTTAATCAAGCGTTATTGGAATTTGAAGAACTTAGTCAATCCATTGAGAAAATGAAGCAAAATATGGCGAAGTATGATGACCTGTTCGACCAACAGCAAGCTGAAATAGATCAAATTGAAGGTCTTAATCAGTCTATTCATGATTTAGAAGAAAAGCAAAGACAATTGGATCAGTTGATGACAAGGTTTGATATTTATCAAAAAGACCTCGTCGCTCAAAGAGAGTTAGAGCAATTAGTTTTTACTAAAATGGATAAGGATATGCCAGAAAAATTAGAAGAGGCTGTTCGGACCAAAAATGATAGTCAAAAGACTATACAACAAATGCAAGAGCGTATTCACAATTTAAACAATGAAATGAGTACCCTAACCCGTCTAAATTGGGGAAAAAACCACGAAGACCAAAGGAGACAATGGTCAAGTGATACCGCCCATATTAAAAAGGTGGATTTACGTTTAGAACACGTTTTAGAAAGAATTCAAGAACAAACCAATACTATGGCTCGACTGGCTCGTGAAGGACAGTTTTATCCTGAAAAAGTAAAGAAGTCCTCAGAGTTTGACCGTGAAATCGAGCAAGGTTACGAAATTCAAGCGGCCATAGATGATTTTGAAGGACAAAAAGATTCTATTCAAGCAGAGAGAAAAGTTTTCCTAGATCAGCGAAAAGAATTGCAAACCTACTCTGTCACAGTTAGACAGCAGCACGCAAAACTAGAAAGTATGCGTATGAATGAAAGAGCTCAATTACAACAAGCTACAAATATTAGGCATTATCTTATAGGGGCTCTTTCAATCATTTTAGGACTAGCAATGGGTATTTATCATTTACTTAATCAGACAGGGGCGAATTTCCGTTGGATTGCTTTGATTTTAATCGGATTAGGTATACTTTCAACCGCTTATGTCTTCTTTGAGCATCTAAAATATAAAAAGAAATTTCATTCCTCGCCAGCAATTGAGAAAATGGCTGAATTACAAAGAAAAGAGCGCCATTATCAAGATAGAAGTCAAGAACTAGGTCAAGACATCAATCAACGAGAAGCCAATCTTCGATCGGTTGAAGAAAACTTAGTCAGAAAAAGACAAGAGCAGCAACGATGGTTAGTTGCCTTAGGCTTTTATCCAACTGCAGATGCAGAAATTGTTCTTAAATCGAATCCGGTTAAAGAGTACTTTCAAGCTGAAACAATTCGTCAACAATATGAAGAAGAGCGAAATGACCTCAATGTCGAGATTGCCAAATGGCGCAAACAAATCGCTCCACTACTTGAGCGTTTTCCTTTGGGAGATCAAAGTATCAAGGTTCTTATACACCACGTTGAAGAAACTGAAGTTTCAATCGCCCGTCAAGTGGAACGTGGTAAAGCGATGGAGGAACGTATAAGAAATGCTCAAGATATTATTGCTCAAGAGAAAAAACATCTACAAGAGCAGCAAGAAATCATTGAATCAATTTATCAATCAACAAACTCCTTTGACCAAGTTGACTTTAGACAAAAAGTTCAAGCCAATAATCAAATTCAGCAACTCAAAGAAAAACGTCACTTGTATAGTGAGCAGATTAGGGGTTATGAAAATGAGATGTCAGCTATCGAAAGTAAACAGTCATTAATCAATCAATATAATAAGGTTCAAAATGAATTAACGCTTAATAAAAGTCGTGTACAACCTCATCAATATCAGCGTGCAAATATTGAAGTGGCTTTAAATCAGCTTGAGCAAGATGGAAGTTATCAAGTCTTACAACAAAAACTGGAAGATAAGAAAGCAGAAATCATTAAATATGTTCAAGAGTGGAGTAAGAAAAAAATTGCTGTCGATTTAATCTATCAAACATTAAGACAAGGAATGGATAATCCGATTCCTGAAATGAATAAAATGGCTAATGAAATTTTTTCTAAATTAACCTATGGGCGTTATGATCAAATTAAATTGAATAAAACCGGAATCAAAGTTAAACAGTTTTCAGATGTGCTGTTTTCACCCCATGAACTTTCGCAAGGAACCTTGGAGCAATTATATGTCGCTCTACGTTTAGCTTTTATAGTGAATGCCTCTTCAATGGTATCAATGCCTATCATAATCGACGATGCTTTTGTGAACTTCGACGAAATACGTAAAGCAAGCATGTATAAAGTTTTAGAGACCATCAGTCAAAATCATCAAGTTTTATTCTTTACTTTTGATCAAATGGCTGCGGATACATTAGCGATTGATTCGATGATTAACTTAGACGAGCTAATAGAAACGAATTCAACCCAGGAGGAGAGCTAAATGAGTTTATTATATGAGATTAATGAAGGAGACGAATTTGGAATTTATGTTCTTATTAAAGCAGCAGATGTGAGAACCGCTAGAAATGGCAAACCATTTATTGCCTTCCGTTTTCAAGACCGTTCTGGATCCATGGATGGTATGTATTGGTCTGCTACTGAAGAAGAAATTAACAAATTCCAAGTCGGTAAGGTTGTTTTTCTGAGAGCTAATCGGGATACTTATCAAGGAAGTCCTCAAGTAAAAATTAAAGCACTTCGTTTAGCTGAAGAAGGAGAACCCAACGATCCAACACTTTATGTTGAACGAATTTCTATGAAAATTGATGATATAAAAGAACAGATTAATGACGCTTTATTTCTCATTCAAGAACCGAATATTAATCGAATTGTGCGAAAAATTTTGAGTGAACATGAAGAAGCTTTTTACAGCTATCCAGCTGCTAAAAGAAACCATCATGCAATGGCAGGCGGTTTAAGTTATCATACTGTTTCTATGTTGAAAATTGCTAGAGCACTTTTGGCTATCTATCCGCAAATAAATTCTAGCCTACTTATTGGTGGACTGATACTTCACGATATCGGCAAAACAATTGAACTATCTGGAGCTATCTCAACCGAATATACTTTTAAAGGTAAAATGTTAGGTCATATCGTCATTATGTCAGAAATGATTGAACAAGTATGTCAACAAATTGGTATTGATCCTAATAAAGAAGCCGTTGTTTTATTAAAGCACGTTGTACTAGCACATCATGGTAAATTGGAATATGGTAGTCCTGTTCAACCGCGTATTCTTGAAGCAGAAATTCTTCACCATATTGATAATTTAGATGCTACTGTTAATATGATTTTGTCTGTTTTAGATAAGACACAAGAAGGTCAAGAAAGTGCTCAAATTTTCCCATTGGATCGTCGTAGTTTTTATAAACCAAATTTCAGAAAGTAGGCAAATAAATGACAGATAATAGCAATCCAAAGAAATGTAATTGCAAAAATCATGGGTCTAATCATGAGGGTCAATGCCAAGTTAATCATTCTAAATCGAACTCTGAGCACTTATGTGGATGCCATCATCATGCAGAACATAACTACCATCATGGATGTGGTTGTCACCATGAACAAGTAGAAAACCCTCAAACTGATCTTGGTTTTTCTCTATTCTTTGAAGGAGAAATTAATGCAACTCCGGAAGCAGTATGGAACCATTGGACTGATAATGAATACTTATCTAAGTGGAAGTCAGATATGAGGATGATTGACTGCAAACCAGGTGGGTCATTTAAAGTAACAAGAAATGGACAAGCGCATCATTTGATGTTAACAGATGTTGAAGAAGGACATTTATTGGCCTATTTATGGAAAAATGACGATATGGTTCTAACAATTGATCCTGGAGAAAATGATACTACGCTCTTTACTTTTGAATATTGGTTTGCTGATAGAGAAGAAGCCAATGCTGAGGATGTAGCTCCATGGATTATAAATCTTTATGAACTTGAACACTTTATTGTTCATAATGAATTAATGGATACTAAAGACTTGCCGAAAGCATTGATGGCAGAAGTTAATAACTTAATTAAAGAGCAAAAATCACGTGAAACGCTTTAATATTTTAATACAGTAAAACAAAAAAGGTTGAGGATTTTCCTCAACCTTTTTATATTTAAAATAGTTTCTATTCGGCTGGCGCTTCTTCAGCAGGAGCCTCTTCAGCAGGAGCCTCTTCAGCAGCAGGTACTTCCTCAGCAGAAGCATCCTCTGGTTGGTCAGCTAAATTGATTAAATCATCCACTGCATTTTTTAATTCAGGATCTTCAATCTTTAAGTCAGAGTTTTTAATAAGCTCTCCGACAATTCCATAGGTAAAGTTAGAGTCAGCATACTTACTTTGTTTATATGCTTCAACTACTTCTTCTTTACTCTCTTCTAATGGTTTCTTTTCACCATTGTTGATTGTTTTAATAACGTGGTAGCCAAATTCAGATTGAACAGGTTCGCTCGTCATTTCTCCATTAGCTAAAGACTTAACTGCTTCTTCAAATTCTGGAACCATTTGTCCTGGCGAGAAAGGGGCTAATAATCCACCATTTTCTGCAGAACCATCTTTAGATAATTCTTGAGCAACGGTATCGAATTCTTCGCCATTATTGATGCGTTCAATAGCATTTAAAGCTTCTTCTTCCGTATCAACTAGAATATGCTGTGCTTCCATCATTGGTTGGTAATCATTATCATAGAAATTTTGAATGGCTTCATCTGACATATCGATGCGACCTTCAACAATTTCTTGTAAAAGATTACGGATATATAATTGGTATTCATATTGTTCAGCGCTACCTAATTGTTGGTAAGATAAGAATTGTTGGAATACCTCTTCTCCACCCAATTCTTGAATTTGTGACTGAACTTCTTCAGCAGCTCTTGTTTTAGCTCCTTCAGCGTCTTCTACATTTTCAATTAAAACAGCTTCAATAATTTTTGAGCGTAGAGCAGTAGAGCCAAATTGTTCTTTCATATCTTGATAAAAATCTTCAGCAGTGATAGTTGTCTCTCCAATAGTGGCAATTACACCCTCTTGAGCTGAAACGCTTGTTAAATTCGGCAATGCAACAAGTGCGACACTTGCTGCTGTTAAAATCCAAGTACGGATTGATTTTTTCATATTAATTTTCACTCCTATAGTTCTACTATAATTTGCTATAACATAAGCATAAATATATCTTAACACTTAATGATTAGAAAAGATAATATAAGCTAGAAATTCTAAAAAACATCATAATTTTTATAAATTAAAACCTGAATTTAATTCTTATATGAGTTTAAATTAGCTGAAGACATTCCCTCAATATCTTCATTTAATTGCTTAACATTTTCTTTAATTCTTCTTATTCTAGGTTCTGTTTCATCCATGACTTTTTGTTTAGTTTGATTGGTTAAATGAGAAATAAAGTCCATAGTTTGCTTAGCTTCTGCAGTCAACGACTGAATAGCTGAATGAAAACGGGCATAGTCTTGATCAACTTGTTGGAAATCAACTTTAAAATCTTTATAAGTCTTTTTTAGTTGATGTCTTGTTTTCTCACCAGATTGTTTAGCATTCATTAACCCCGCTAGTACTCCAAGAGCTAAGCCAGTTAGAAAACCTTGTGGGAAATTTTTCATACTAATCGCCACTTTCTATTGTTTGTTTAATTGATGCTGCCAATTGCTGAAATTCATCCTGAGTGTAACCATCTGAATGGTCTTCAAAATGTAATTTAAATCCTTCTTCTTTATGATAACGTGGAATCAGGTGAATGTGTGAATGGAAAACAGATTGATAGGCGACTTCTCCATTGTTATTGAGAATATTCATGCCCTTAACACCTGGTATGCTTTTTTTAATGGCGTCGGCAATTTTCGGAATTCGACTAAAAACGGTACTTGCTAACTCTGGATCATACTCAAAAATATCTTTAACATGTTTCTTTGGTATGACTAAAGTATGTCCTTTGGTAACTTGAGTGATATCTAAAAAGGCAAAGACCTCATCATCTTCATAGACCTTAGCACTAGGAACCTCTCCGTTGATAATCTTACAAAAAATACAATTTGTCATTTTTTTCTCTCCTTTAACTTACGTCTTGTCTCTATAGCATATCATAAGGATTTTAGAAAACGCTATTAATAACATCTTAAAATGAGTCTTCATAAAAAATTCATAAGATTTGCGTGTTACAGGCTTAATTTCATTAAATATTCCATTTTAACTCAAGCCTCCTTTAAACTAGCTATGATATAATAGTTATGTTGAAGAAGGATATATTATAGATATAATAACAATTACATGGGAGGTAGAATGAATTTGAATAAAAGTAAATTTCAAAAAATGTACCTGCTCTTAACTCTTTTAGGCATTTTCCTGGTTTTTAATTTAAATCCTTTAGCAATAGTTCACGGCCAAGAGGAAACGACAGAAGAGCAAGTAGGGATAGAGCAAACTGACGAGCCGTCTAGTCAAGAAATTTTTGAAACAAGTAATGAAGCTGTTTTTGACCCTCTACCTGATGTCGGTCTATTTAAGCAACTCATTCCTTATGTGCATTATTTAAATTATCAATACGTGGGAGATGGAAGTGAATACTCTACTAAAGATATCATCATGGAATTCATGCCTGATGCAAATGGAGTTTTTCAAGTCGCAGAGTTTACAGATACAAAAGCCGTAGCCTACGTTTATCAAATTAAGCCCGATGGTCTATATGAACTCGCTTACTTTGATGATTATACGGTGGTGGAAGACCTGAGGTATTCCGCTGATGCTTCAGATGACAATGTTTCACTCATTCTACCTGTAGATATAAGTGAAGGAACAATTTTTAAATCAGGCTATCAAGAAGAAATTAAGAAAAAAGTAATTGGTAGGGTGGACTCGCTAACAATTGGTCAAGAAATTTATACTGATGTTTTGCTTGTTGAAGAGATGGCAAAGAATAACGGAGATACAATCCGTATCTATTATGCCAATGACGCAGGTTTGATTTTAATTGAGCGTCTTCATCCAGATGGCACAACCACACCAATAATTTACCTTAGGTCTAGACAAGGTTCAATCATGGACCAATAGTGGATAATTTTTACAATCTTATTTTTAGAATAGGACTAGCATCATTAATTGTTAGTCCTTTTTTATTGGCTTATTTCTTGCTTTTAGCAATTTGAGTTTGGTATAATAGGTAATCGTTAGGCCGCCGTAGTGTAATGGATATCACGGAAGATTCCGGTTCTTTCGATGGGGGTTCGATTCCCTCCGGCGGTATTTGTAATAAAGCTAAAGATTTTTAGCAAAAAATCTCATATTTTTTAAAAAAATACTTTTTAGAGAGTTCAGCCAGATTGGCTGTTTTTTATTTTAAATTAGACTAGCTAGAATAAGGGGATTGACTAGACAATCGCACAAGGGTTGACTAAGATTTAACTAGTTATAAGACAAGCAATTAGAAAGGAAAACTTAGAAAATTAAAAAGCCCATTTTTAAGAGTAAGTTTATTTCTTATTACCATTCTTGTATTAGCTGCTTGTGATAGTACCAATAAAGCAAATATTGCAAGTGATGCTTATAAGATGTCAACTTATACTCTTATTAAGGCTGCTCAAGAAGGTAATCAAGATAAACAAAATATTGATTTAGATAATCCCTCAAATATTTATGAAAAGGAAAAAAAGCGCTAAAAAGTAACATCAAAAGATAAAACGACTAGTAGAAAAACCACTACCAAAGATAAATAAATTAAGTTTGTAGTTATTTTTTAAAAGAATAAGGGCAAAAAAGAAAATTATATAGAAAAATCACTAAGACTAGTCATAAAACACTGGTATTGTGAGCTGGTTTTTGATATGATAATTTATGTGTAAAAATTTACAGCAAATCTAGCATTCTATATGCAATAAGTTATAAAGGAGCTCTTATATATGGCAATTAGTGCAGAATTAAGAACAAAGACAGGTACCGGTGCTTCTAAACAAGCACGTCGTGAAGGTAAAATCCCAGTAGTTTTATATGGGCAAAAATTAGAAGCAACTTCTTTATTAGTTGATCGTCGCGAATTCGAATCACTTCTAAAAAAAGAAGGATCTAACGCGGTTTTTGATTTAAACTACGACGGTAAAACGCAAAAAGTAATCTTGAAAGACTTTTCTAAAGCAGCTTTAAAAGATATTTTCTATTCAGTTGACCTAGAAGCTATCTCTGCTGATCAGAAGATTATTGTTGAAGTTCCATTAAGCATTATTAACGAAGAAACAGTTAAAATTGGCATTGTGGAACAAACACTTAATACAGTGGAAATCGAAACTAAACCAGACACTATTCCGAACTCATTTGAAATTGATGTTACTGGAATGGAAATTGGTGACACTAAGACAATTGCTGATTTAGCAGTTCCAGCAGGCGTTGAAATCTTAGAAGATTCAACTGAAACAATCGTTTCAGTTTCTGCTCCAACAGAAGAACCAGAAGAAGAGGAAGAAACTGAAGTGATAGAACCTGAAGTAATTGGTGCTAAAGACGAAGAAGAAGAGTAAAAATTTGTATTATGAAGCACTGTAAACGCATGTCGTTTATGGTGTTTTTTTAGATAGGAGTTGAACAAACTGATCTCAAAAGAAGAGGCTATTAAAGTCAAATCCATTTTAAAAAAATCGCTGAAAGACTTAGGAGTGGATAAGATCGGTTTTACGACAGCGGAACCTTTTGACCATTTAGAGGAAAGTTTAAGAGAGCAAAAGGCGAAAGGACATACCACTGGTTTTGAACATCCTATCATTGAGGAGAGAATCTATCCTGAAAAAATCTTTGAAGGGGCCCAATCAATTATTTCGATTGCTTTGGCTTATCCTAGTAACTTTAGAAAGGAACCAGCTTCTAATAAAGAAGAACGTCGTGGTAGTTTTGCTCGTGCTTCTTGGGGGAAAGACTACCATCATATTTTATCAGAACGTATGCAAAGGGTTATTGATCTTATCCAAGCAGAAATTCCTGATGCTCGTTTTAAACCGATGGTTGATACGGGGGAATTGATTGATGTGGTTGTGGCTGAAAGAGCTGGATTGGGCTTTATAGGTCGTAATGGTTTGCTGGTCACTAAAGAATTTGGCAGTTACGTTTATTTAGGTGAAATTATCACGAACATTCCTTTTATGCCAGATCAAAGGGTTACATATGGTTGTGGCGATTGTTATCGTTGTGTGACAGCCTGTCCTACTCAAGCTCTTTTTGGTGACGGTAAGATGAATGCGCAGAAATGTTTATCCTATCAGACTCAAACCAAAGGACATTTAGCTGAAGACTATCGCCGAAAAATGACTCATGTCATTTATGGCTGTGATATTTGTCAGATTTCATGTCCTTATAACAAGGGCATTGATTTTCATCATCATCCTGAAATGGAGCCTATCCAAGACGAAGTAAAACCAATATTAAAGAATATGTTATCACTTAGCAATAGAGCCTTTAAACGACAATTTGGACATTTAGCGGGGTCTTGGCGAGGCAAGAAGCCCTTGCAAAGAAATGCAATTATCGCTTTGGCTAATTATCGGGACCGAACAGCCTTGCCGCATCTGCTTGAATTAATTGAAAAAGATCCACGACCAGTGATTCGAGCAACTGCTGCCTATGCTGTTAGTGTAATCCAAAGAGATAAAAATCAAGCGATGATTAGTATGATTTATGACCAACTGCAGAAGGAATCTGAACCAGAAACCATCAAAGAAATGAAAAAAGCTATTGAACGTCTCAAAAATAAAAAAGAGTTAAAGTCTAAAAGGAGTTAAACGATGAAAAACCATATCGTACTTTATGAGCCCCTAATGCCAGCTAATACTGGCAATATTTCGAGAACTTGCGCAGGAACTAATACTAGTTTACATTTGATTGAACCGCTTGGTTTTTCTACTGAGGATAAAATGCTTAAACGAGCAGGGCTAGATTATTGGGAGCATGTCGACATTACTTACCATGACAGTTTATCAGCCTTTATGAAGTTTTTAGGTAATCGTAAATTGTACTTGATTTCTAAATTTGCACCAAGAGTTTATAGCGAAGCTAATTTAGCTGATTCAACGATTGATGAGCAGTTTTTTATCTTTGGTAAGGAAACGACTGGGCTACCTGAAGATTTTATGCAAGCTCATAAAGATCAATCTTTAAGAATCCCGATGAATGATCAGCATATTCGTTCTTTAAATTTATCTAATACGGCTAATATTATTATTTATGAAGCTCTAAGACAACAGAACTATGAAGGATTGGAAGCCATACATCATTATCGTGATACTGAAAAGGCTCAAAGACTTAAATGGTAATAGCTTGACAAATAAAATCTATTTAATATAATAAATTTAATAGTTAGTACGAATAGTATCTGAAATAAGGGTCAAGCAGAAAGTTAGCGGTTGATGAGAGCTAATCACTTATTCAGTGAATCCACGTATTCATTCTGCTTTATGAAAGCTAAGCATAAATAAAGCCGGTCATCGCCGTTATGATACAAGTGTAAGAATTTAAATCAATTCTTAAAAACGGGTGGTACCGCGGAACAAGAGACCTTTTCGTCCCAAATAGACGGAGGTCTCTTTTTTATTACATAAAGGAGGAATTAAGATGTTAGATAGGCGCTATTTGAGAAACCATATGGATGAAGTAGTTGAGCAATTAAGTCATCGCGGAGTAAAAACAGAAATTTTAAATGAATTTAAAGAGTTGGATAAAAAAAGAAGAGCTCTATTAACTCAAGTAGAAGAGAAAAAAGGGGTCCGTAATAAAGTTTCGCAAGAAATTGCCACTATTAAGCGCAATAAAGGAAATGTGGATGAACAGATTCAAGCCATGCAAGTTATAGGGCAAGAAATAGCTGAATTAGATGAGACTTTAAATCAGCTAGACATTGCTTTGGCTCAAATTGAACATGGATTACCTAATTTACCTCATGAATCAGTACCAATAGGTGAAGATGAAGAAGATAATGTTGAAAATCGCCGTTGGGGTCAGATTACAGACTTTGATTTCGAACCTTTAAATCATTGGGATATTGCAGAGAATTTAGGCATTCTTGATTTTGAACGAGCAGGCAAAGTATCAGGTTCACGCTTTGTATTCTATAAGGGGTTAGGCGCAAGGTTGGAGCGCGCTATTTATAACTTTATGTTAGATACTCATACGGCTAGAAATGGTTATACCGAAGTTATACCGCCTTATATAGTTAATGAAAAGTCAATGTTTGGAACAGGACAATATCCTAAATTTAAAGAAGATACTTTTGAGTTGAGTGATGATCGTCAATTTGTCTTAATCCCAACAGCGGAAGTTCCTCTAACCAACTACTATCGAGATGAAGTAATTGCAATGGAAGAGTTACCGGTCAAATTTACCGCCATGTCTCCATCATTTAGATCAGAAGCCGGATCAGCCGGTCGTGATACTAGAGGTCTGATTCGTATGCACCAATTTCATAAGGTTGAAATGGTTAAATTTGCCCATCCAGAAAGTTCTTATGAAGAATTAGAATTTATGGTCAAAGATGCTGAAGGTATCTTACAAGCTTTAAAACTACCTTATCGGGTAATCACCCTTTGTACTGGAGATATGGGCTTTTCAGCCGCTAAAACATATGATATTGAAGTTTGGGTTCCAGCTCAAGATACCTATCGAGAAATATCTTCTTGCTCTAACACAGAAGCTTTCCAAGCGCGACGCGCCATGATTCGTTACCGCAACGCTGAAGGCAAGTTGAATTATGTTCACACCTTGAATGGATCTGGCTTAGCTGTTGGTCGAACAGTTGTAGCCATCCTAGAAAACTACCAGCAAGCGGACGGCAGTGTTAAAATTCCAGAAGTATTGGTACCTTATATGGGTGGAGTGACTGAAATTACCAAAGAGAATGCAATGGGATAATATACAAAGCTTTTCTTAAAATTTTTTAAGGAAAGCTTTTTGTATAAGTATTTAGAGTGTGAAATTTGAATTTAAAAAAAAGATATGCTTTAATTAAAGTAACTTATTAAGAGGAGTGTTACATTTGAACAATTTCTAAGAAAGCAGCATGAGTAGAAGTGACTTCTATTTAGTGTGAACTTTTTTAGAAAGTATCAAATGTTACATAGGGGATACTTCTATTCTATTCTAAGCTGCTAATAATGGATTTTTGGCACAAGAGTAGAAAGGAGTTTTTTTATGTTACAGGTAAATAGTCTAAGCTTATACCATCGTAAGGATTTCGTTAAAATTATTGATGACTTGTCTTTTATTATTCATCCCGGCGAAAAAGTAGCGATTATTGGCGAAGAAGGTAATGGGAAATCGACTATCTTAAAGTGGTTAATGAATGATGAATCACTTAGTAACTATCTAATTATTAAAGGCGAAAAAATTAATTCTTTCAGTCAAATGGCATACCTCCCTCAACAAATGAAGGAGGAAGATCTTAGTTTAAGTATTGAAAAGTTCTTTTTCGCAAAGGTAGATCCCTTTTTAATGGATTATAATAAAATAATCAAATTTGGAATGAAAATAGGTTTTGATTGGGAGCGACTACATTCTGAACAAATAGTGAGATCCCTCTCAGGTGGTGAAAAAATAAAATTATCACTGTTAAGGATAGCAGCTCAGCAAGCGGATTTAGTTCTACTAGATGAACCATCTAATGATTTAGATATTGATTCAATAAGGTATTTAGAAAAATTTATTAGCGAAAGTAAACAAGCAATATTATTTGTTTCACATGATGAATCGCTACTACAATCAACAGCCACTTCGATTATTCATTTAGAGCGATTGTTGCATAGAAAAGACCCATGTCATACAGTTTCGAAATTAGCTTATAAGGACTATCTTCTATATCGTGATAAGAGGATCGCGAGTCAGCAAAAAGACTTTGAGCAAAATGAAAGAATATATGCTAAAAAGTTTGCTCGTCAACAAAGGCTTGAGTCAGCTTTGCATCATCGTTTAAATCATACTAAGGATTCAGCAAGCGGACGACTACTAGCGAAAAAGATGAAGACCGTTAAGTCATTGGGCAAAAGACTTGAACGCGAACATCAACAAGGAAGTCAGCAAGTGATAATTGAAGACCCAATTAAGATATTTTTTAACCACTCCATTCCAATTGCTGATTCGCGCAAGATTATGGAGGTAAGCAATCTTAATTTAAAGGTTGAAGGTCGTTTACTAGCACCAAACATTAATCTAACGGTTCAAGGACAGGATAAAATAGGAATTGTGGGAGCCAATGGGGTGGGCAAATCAACGCTTTTAAAGCATATGTGGCTTTTATTCAATCAAGATGGTGATAGAGAAGGAATTATACCTGCCTATATGCCTCAAAATCATAGTGAATTCGTTGATACGAATTTGACACCGATTCAATTACTTGCTAAGGAAGGAAGCAGCGAAGAATTAACACAAATAATGACTTTTTTGGCCAGTATGAATTTTCTTCCTGAGGAAATGTCTCACCCTATCAATGAATTATCAGGAGGACAAAAAGCAAAATTATTATTTTTAAAAATGGATTTGATGAGAGCGAATCTTCTTTTCTTAGATGAGCCGACGCGAAATTTTTCTCCGAATTCACAACCAAAAATACGGAAAGTTTTAAGCGAATTTCCAGGAACTATTATTAGCGTTTCCCATGATCGTTTATATTTAAAAGAGGTATGTCATCAACTGTATCTACTTAAACCAGAGGGTCTTAAACTTATTGATTAAATTCAAACGTTTATGAATTTAGTTAATGAGTAGTTTTAAAGCCGAAGTCCAAGCGTGAGACCGAAAGTCTAGCTTTTGGGCTTCCATTGGCTTTGAGTATGATGGACCAACTTAAAAAAATATTATTTATGCGAATCAAAAGAAGATAAAAACAATCATAAAATTGAAATAAAAATAAGTCCTTATACGTAAACAAGTTAGAAGTATATATTTTGTATCTTAAAGCCTGATCTGGCTGAGCCCGATTTGCTTATCGCCAATCACTTCAAGCTGCTTAGAAAACAATAAAATAAGAAAGACAAGCACATATAACATGTACGCATCTTTCTGGTCCAACTTCTTGGGGTCACTATAGGGTCAACTCTTATTTCTTTTAGATTACTTAAATAAATAATACAAAATGACAACGGCACCCAAAATAATACGGTAGTAACCGAAAGGTTTAAAGTCATTCGTTTTGATGAATTTAAGAAGTGAACGGATGACGATTAAGGAAACAAGAAAGGCAACAAACATACCTACCAAGAGGTAAACAAGTTCAGCACTAGTAAAAGCAAAGCCAAAGTCTTTTAACTTAACTAAAGAAGCTCCGAACATAACAGGTATTGACATAAAGAAAGAAAACTCTGTCGCAACTGTTCTTTCCATTCCTAATAAAAGTCCACCGAGGATGGTTGACCCCGACCGTGAAGTACCTGGAATTAAAGACAAGGCCTGAAATAGACCGGTTTTAAAAGCCGTAGGGAAAGAAATCTTTTTAAGAGTATTAACTTGTTTAGCATGACGAGCTGGCTTTTTATTTTCAATCCACAAGAAAGCAAAACCATAAATGATTAAGGCAGCAGCGACCACATAAGGAGTATTAAAATACTCTTCCATGTAATCATTGATCAATAGGCCCAGAACTCCTGCTGGCAGGGTAGCAAAAGCAACTTTAAACCAAATTACCCAGATATTTTTTCTTTCTTGGCTAGACTTTTTAAAATCCAAAGGGTTAAGTTTATTAAAATAAAGGACGACTACAGCTAAAATTGAACCAAATTGTACAACAGTTCGAAACATTTCAACAAAATTTGGATTGAGATTTAATTGAATAAATTCCTCAACTAAAATTAAGTGTCCAGTTGAAGAAATGGGTAACCACTCTGTAATTCCTTGAACAATACTTAAGAAAATAATTTTTAATAATTCCATCCATTCTAGGTTTTGCACTATATATCACCTCGTGATCTTTTTCTCGCTTATTATAGCTAACAATTAAACAAATGTCACTATGTGGTCAATTCTTAAAATAGGAGTCTGTGAAGAAATATGATAAAATGAAGTCAAGAGGAGGAATAAAATGTTTGGGTTATTTAAGAAAAAAGCTAAAAAAATCAGCCTACATGCTGTCTGTGATGGTCAAATAATTCCTTTAGAAGAAGTCAACGATCAAGTTTTTTCTCAGAAAATGATGGGAGATGGCTACGCTATTCAACCGAGTCAATCAACCATCTACTCACCAGTTCAGGGTAAATTAATGAATGTTTTTCCGACTAAACATGCGATGGGAATACAAATAGAAAATTTAGAATTACTACTTCATATGGGATTAGATACGGTGGAATTAGAAGGTAAGCCTTTTAATACTTTGGTTAATGAAGGGGATAACTTAACACCAACCACTGCTGTTTCAGAAGTTGATTATCAAGAAATTGAAGCAGCAGGTAAGGATAATGTGATGTTAGTTATCTTTGTTAATGGTTCAGAGGTCATCGATGAGTTTAAGATTACTGCTAGCGGTTCAGTTACTAAAGGACAAGAAATTGGGTATGTGACATTAAGGTAAAAGGTTATCAAAAAAATGATTAGCAAATTCTATTGAATCTGCTAATCATTTTGATTTTTAACTAATCACTAACTTTTTG
This sequence comes from Facklamia sp. P12945, assembly GCF_050409485.1. Classification (NCBI taxonomy): domain Bacteria; kingdom Bacillati; phylum Bacillota; class Bacilli; order Lactobacillales; family Aerococcaceae; genus Facklamia; species Facklamia sp. P12945. The sequence goes on along the minus strand of NZ_JBNUPJ010000006.1, from coordinate 27,785 downwards.
AATATATTTTTTAATGAAATTTACTTATTATTTAATGCTAATATACAAACGCATTCAGGAGCATAAGCTTTTGTATCGGTTAAAGAAATTATTCCACTTTCAGAATTTCTCTTAAATAAAGTGAGGTAATCAGAATCTTGATGAGCCACAATCAAATATTTTTCATCATGCGATAAGCAGAAATCTCTTGGAACTTTTCCATATGATGAAATACTCTGTAGAAGGCTTAACTTACCGCTAGTTTTATCCACTCCAAAGAGGGTAATTTGATCTTGATAGCGTGTCGAAACATATAAAAAGTTACCATCTTTTGAAATTCTAATTGCAGCTCCGGTGGCTTCTGGGTGACTATCGGTTGGAATATTATGATAACTTTCAATAATCTCTAAATGGCCATTTTGTTTTAGATGACATAAAATCGTGGTATTATTCAGCTCACCAATAATGTAGATAAATTTCTGATTAGGATGGATTGCTAAATGCCGTGGACCGGTTCCAGCTGGAATATTTAAAGATTGCTCAAGATGGGAGATTGAGCCATTCTCAGCTAAGGAATATACATAAATTTTATCACTACCCAAATCACAAACATAAAGAAACTTATCTTGATTGAAAGTAGAGGTAAAGTGGATACGAGACTGAGTTTGATTAGGATGGACAGATGAACCATCGTGGGTAACAGTCTGTATATGTTTTATTTCATCATCATTTAAGTGATAGATTTCTATAGTGCCTTCATGATAGTTTGATAGGTAGAGGACTTTTTTAGAATCTAAATAGAAAAGATGACATCCTGCTGCTTTGGTGTGATAAAAATAATTTTTTTTAATCCAGGTATCATTATGCTTTTTTTTGTATACTGCCACTCCTGAAAAAGGTTCTTCTTTTTCAATTGTAAATAAATAGCGATTATCTTTTGAGAGGGCAAGATAGGTGGGGTTTTGAATTGTATCGATTAACTCTCTTTCTGTGAAAGTTTCTTTTTGAGAATCAAAAGTGATCGATGTTAATCCTTCATTAACTCGACGGGTATAACCACCTAAAAAATATTTTTCTTTCATAAGATGGACTCCTTTCTTCTTCAAAAGTATTATAGCATAAGGGTAGATTTATATCGTAGTTAAGCCAATCATTTTAATTCTATTTGTGGTATGATTGAGATGAATTCATATAGGATAGGAGGGTATTGATGCGAAAATTAAATCAGTTTTTATTTAAGTCAGAATTCTTGAATGATCGCAATGTTATTCGGCTATTAAAATTTATTTTAATTGTCTTGGCAATCTATGCTTTTACACAAATTTTTTATTTATTTCAACCACTCTTTGATTTCTTGAACTTCTTTGCCTTTCCTTTCATTGGAACGGGCATTATGTACTATCTGTTCTCGCCCTTAGTGGTTAAACTCTCTAGACGCGGTGTAAACCGTCATTTATCAATATGGTTAATTTTTATTGGCCTCTCATTATTAGTAACTTGGGGTGTAGCTACACTCGTGCCGATAGTACAAAGTCAGACGCGCTCATTTATTAATGATTTACCTAAATATGTAGCAGGAATTCAAGATGTTTTTAACAAGCTTCCTTTACTACCTGATTTTAATGAAGTCTTTCCTAATCTGGCTAATCAAGAGGGGAGTGTTGATTTAAACGGACTTATCCAGCAAATTCAACCGCTAATTACATCGACTTTTGGTGGATTAGGTAGCGTGATAGGTACGGTTTCAACGGTTGTAACCGGCTTAGTTACTATTCCTGTCTTACTTTATTATCTTTTATTAGAAGGTTATAAGCTATTCCCTAAAATACTTTATTATATTCCTGATCGCTATAGAGAAACGACTAAGACTATGATTTATCAATCTCACTATCAGATTGGTCAATATATTCGTGGCCAAATTATTGTTGCAATTATTGTGGGCATGATTTTCGCTGCTGGTTTTTCCATTATAGGCCTAGACTATGCGATTACTTTAGGAGTACTTGCTACTTTTCTTAATGTCATTCCCTATATTGGGTCAGTCATTGCCGCTATTCCTGCCATAATTATTGGTTTAATTGCCTCTCCTTTTATGTTAATAAAGGTCTTATTGGTTATAGGGATTGAGGCTTTAGTTGAAGGAAGACTTATTCAACCGCAAATTCTTAGCTCGAATTTAAAAATCCATCCAGTTACAATTTTAATTGTTCTGTTAGGAGCGGGGCGCATATTTGGTGTAACGGGTGTGATTCTAGGTGTTCCTGCTTTTGCAGTACTTAAAGTGATCGTAACAGAACTATATCGTATTTACCGCAAACACTCTAATTTATATGGTGATGATTTAAAGAACCAATCGCTTTCTAAAGAAACTTTAATTGATATGTGTTTGGTTGAAGATGGGCAGGATGGTTTTGCTGCAGAAGATCAAGTTGATAAATTACTAAATTCCAATCAATTATTAAAATAAAATTAGTTCTTGGTTTTCTATGGAAAAATCATGAATTTATCTTTATAATAATTAAGTGTCAAGGTGAGATAGTACGCCAGTCAAGCAAGAGTATCCTTTGGATGCTCTTAATTTTATGTGAAGGATTTGTTAAGATGGGTGTAATTATTAATGGTATCGTAATCGTTATATGTAGTTTAATCGGTATGGGTTTAAAGGCAGGAATCCCTGTAAAAATCCATGAGCGATTGATGCATGGTATTGCTTTATGCGTGCTCGCAATTGGAATTGATGGCACCTTAGCTGGAGAAAATACGATTGTTATGATTTTGTCAGTTGTTGTAGGAGCAATGATTGGGGAATCAATTGATATTGATCAAAAGGTAACTTATGGGATTTCATTAATTGAAAAAAAAATATCAAAACCAGGATCTGATAGTCAGTTAGGGCAAGGTTTTATTTCAGCAGCAATGATCTTTTGTATTGGTTCAATGTCTATTTTAGGATCTTTAGAAAGTGGATTAACCGGTGATAATACCACGCTCTATACCAAGTCTATCTTAGATGGCATTACCGCCATTCTATTGAGTTCATCTTTGGGAGCAGGTGTTTTACTATCGGCAATTCCAGTAATAATCATCCAAGGCTTATTAGTAATCTTAGCAGGCTTTTTAGCTCCTATTTTATCAGTAGCAGTGGTAAATGAGATTATTGCAGTAGGGTCACTATTATTGATTGGCTTAGGCATGAATATTTTAAATATTACTGAATTAAAGATTTTAAATTATACACCGGCAATCTTTTTACCCCCTATTTTCTTGACGCTATTATCTTTATTCTAATTAGGAATACTATTCTATGGAGGTATAATAATATGAAGAAAATTGTTGGCATCGTTGGAAATAATTCTACGGAATCTACCAATCGTAAGTTATTACAATTTATTCAAAAACATTTTCAAGATAGAGCGAATATCGAATTACTTGAAGTTCGAGGCCTGCCAATCTTTAATAAACCAGCGGATGGAAAATTACCTGAGGTAATCACTGAAATGGCTGAAAAAATTGAGGCAGCCGATGGAGTGGTTATTGCTACTGCAGAGTACGATCATTCTATTCCAGCCGCTTTGACGAACGCTTTATCTTGGTTATCTTATAATATATTTCCTTTTGTGGATAAACCTTTAATGATTGTGGGAACTTCCTATGGTGTTTTAGGGACTTCTAGAGCCCAACAACACCTGCGTTCAATTATGAATGCACCAGTTATTCGTGCAATGCTTATGCCTGGTTGTGAATTTTTAATGGGGAACTCTTTAGAGGCTTTTGATAAAGAAGGGAATTTAGTTTTCCCAGATAAGGTCAATCAGTTAGAAGCTTATTTTAATGATTTTCTTCAATTTATTGGTGTCACAGAACTATTACAAGAAAGGCATCAAGCAAATGTGGATGAAGCTCGCAAGTTCTATCATCAACAGTTCGAAGCTAAAGAGTAAGGGGGGATAATATGAAATTAGTAGGAATCGTAGGCTCTAATGCAGAATTTTCGTCTAATCGTTTATTATTACAGTATATAAAGCGGCACTTTGCTGAATATTTTGAATTAGAAATTCTTGAAATTAACCAAATTCCGATGTTTGATGCTAGTAATGATCAAACAGATCATCCGGCGATTCAGTTATTAAATAAAAAAATACTTCAAGCGGATGGTATATTAATAGCCACCCCAGAACATATCCATACTGTTCCACCTGCTTTAAAATCTACAATTGAATGGCTATCTTATAAAGTTACACCTTTTATTCATAAGCCTGTGTATGTTATTGGAGCATCCTATTTGGAACAAGGGACCTCGCGTGCTCAATTACATATGGATCAAATTTTGGAGTCTCCTAGAGTGGATGCTTATGTCTTCCCTGGAAATGAATTTTTACTAGGTGGTGCTAAAAATAAATTTGATGCTGAAGGGAACATTACCGACCCTAAAACAGTTGACCATTTAGAAAAATGTATAGCTAAATTTATTCGCTATGTAAAATTAATCAATCAACTGGAAAATATTCCTGAAACTACAATTGACTAGATAAATGCCCCTCGCATTGACTATAAAAAAGCTGTCGATAAAAATCGGCAGCTTTTTCTTAATGACGATATTTTTTGCTTAACTTTTTAGCTTTTTGTGTGTTAGCAAAATGGAGTTTAGCTGTTTGATTGAGACTTTCAATCCCATAGCGGTCGATTAATTTTGATGCATAAAGATCAACATTTCTGCCTGCCCCTGAAGGTAGTTTGCCGCCAAAAGTTTCACCGAGCGAATGAAGTTTTTTAACAAAGGCATCTCTTGCAATAATGGAAGCACAAGCAACGGCCAGATGAATAGATTCGGCCCTTTTAGCAAAATAGACATGGGCGCGATAAACTTCCTTTTCGTTTTTTAAGTGTTGGTAATAATTCTTTTCTGACGTAAATTGATCAATTATTACTCCATCAAGTTGCTTTTTCTGTTCAGGAGATAGTTTTTTATATAGTTCTTTAATAGTAAAGTTATGTAATCTCGCCTTAAGTCCGTTAGCATTATATTTTTTAATCATTTGATTGTATTTTTGTGGATTAGCAATTGTTAAATGATAATCAACTGAGTGTATGAGATTAGCCGCAATGCTTTCGATTTCATGATCAGATAAATTTTTAGAATCTTTTACGCCAAGTTCTTTAATTAATTCTTGTTTTTCAAAAGGAAGATAGACTGCACATACAGTCAAGGGTCCAAAGTAAGATCCGTTTCCCACTTCATCCGACCCAATTAAATTCTTAAATTGAATCCGGTCAGGTAAATGAGTGTTGTTTTCGAGAAAATTCGTGTGGATTGATTGAGGCAAGTCTTTAGCCCATATTCGCGCTTCTTCTTCAGCTGCTTTTCCTTGAAAGAGGACTTTGCCAGATTTATAAGCTGTAATGGTTACATAAGCTAATTTAGCTCTAAAGAGGCTATAGGGAACGGGGTCAATTAAGTGTCTTTGGTAATTTTCTTCCATAACTTTAAGAGTTGCTGGGTTTACTTCGAGAGTGACGCTGTTCATTTATATCCCACCTTTTATGAATTGGCTATCATAATTATCAGTTTACCATCTTCTTTAATATTCGTATAGGAAAGGTGCATTATAGAGGGACTTTTGGTAAAATAGTGGGAGAATCAAGCTTAAAGAGGAGATTACATGGAAGAGAAGAACCGTTATAAGGCATTGATTGAAGGCAGAGTCTATACCATTGTGGGTCATCGTTCGAGAGAGCACATGGATGCAGTTGTTCAATTACTGACTCAACAATTACAACAATTAAAAGAACTTGATCCCAATTTGACTCAAGAAGATCGCGCTATTTTGATGGCAATTAATGCTATTTCAGACCAGATTACAAAAGAAGAAAAAATTGCAGCGCTAGAGAAAAGACTAGGCTTAGGCTAATTTTTAAAGAAATAGAATGATTATGAATTTTTTGAACAGGACTAATGAGGAAATCATTAGAGGGGGTACTTTATGTTAAGTGTTATTGTAATTTTAATTTTGGCCTTCGCCTTTTACTCTGGCTATCGGTCAGGAATGATTATGCAGATTGTAAGATTGTTAGGTTATATTATTACCTATATCATTGCTACACAATATTTTGATGTTTTGAGCAAGTGGGTGGAGATGATTATACCATTTCCAGCTGTCCAACCAGATAGTCAACTCGCTCTATATACGGAAGCTCAAACTTTTCTACTCGATCAAACTTTCTATAAATTGATTACTTTTCTAATTATCTGGTTAATCGGCTGGTTGTTAACGAATGTATTATCCATTTTATTTACCAAAGTAACTTATTATAGTGTTTTAAATATTAGTAATCGGTTAATTGGTGGTGTACTCAATTTCGCTGTTGTCTATTTTATCGTATTTATGGTTTTATACTTATTATCGTTAATTCCTATAGAATTTATCCAACAGCAATTTGTTAACAACCCATTGATTTTTAGAATGGTGGATTCCACGCCTATTTTGACCGACTTTGTAGGGAAGTTTGGCTTGGGATCCTAATGATTATTAATAGGAAAGGGGGAATCTTTGATGACTAATAGTAAAACTTTGGAGAAATTAGAGTATCATAAAATTATTCAGCAAGTCTCCCACTTTGCAAATACCGAGATGGCTAAATCTAAGATTCTCAAAATGCAGCCATCCACCGATTTGGAAACAATTCAAAAATGGCAAGAGGAAGTGGAAGAAAATTTAGCAATTCTTCAACAAGGTAAGAACATACCTATTCCTCGCTTAGTAGCGTTAAGTATGGCCTTTAGACGGCTGGAGATTTCAGCTGCTTTAAACCCTAAGGAGTTAGGACAAATTGGCCGCCTATTGACTACTACCAATCAAGTAACACAATTTTTTGCTGATTTAGAAGCTGAAGAAAAAATCTATCCTTCATTGAAGTATTGGGTGGATCAATGCGTGAGTCTTCCACAAGTTATCAAAGAAATACAATCAACGGTAAGTGATGAGGGGGCGGTTTTAAATTCCGCATCCACTCAATTGGCAGCTATTAGAAAAAATCAAAGTCAAACAGAAAATCAAATCCGCAACCAACTGAATCAATTACTAAAAACTAAAGGGAATCAGTTGAGCGATCGCTTAATAACTATCAGGAACGATCGTTATGTTCTACCCGTTAAGGCGGAGTATAAAGGTCAATTTGGTGGTACCATTCATGATCAGTCAGCAACTGGTCAGACAGTCTTTATGGAACCGAAGGTTGTTGTGGAGTTAAATAATCGCTTAGCCCAATTGGAGATAGATGAGCGTACCGAAATTGAAAGAATTCTTCTTGAAATATCTTTAATGATTGCGCCTTATGTTGAAGAAATTAAACATAATCAATCCATGATTGCCCAATTAGATTTTATTCAATCTAAAGCTGAGTATGCTAAAGCGATTAAGGCGACAAAGCCTGTTTTTTCAATTGATAACCAAGTAGCTCTATGGCAAGCCAGACATCCTTTAATTGATTCGGACGATATTGTAGCAAATGATATATTAATTGGTGAAAACTATCATATTCTCTTAATCACAGGTCCTAACACCGGTGGTAAGACGATTATTTTAAAAACGATTGGTCTCATTCAATTAATGGGACAATCAGGACTTCATGTTCCTTGCGATTCTGGTTCTCAATTAGGCGTTTTCCAATCGATTTATGCTGATATTGGAGATGAGCAGTCCATTGAGCAGTCTCTTTCTACCTTCTCCAGTCATATGACGAATATTGTGAATATAGTCGAAGAAGCAGACTATCAATCCCTCGTTTTATTTGATGAACTCGGTTCTGGAACTGATCCGCAAGAAGGTGCAGCCTTAGCTATTTCTATTTTAGATTATTTAAGGAAAGTAGGGGCTACTGTTTTAGCAACAACTCATTATCCGGAATTAAAAGTTTATGCCCATGAACGAGCAAAAACAATTAATGCCTCTATGGAATTTGATGTTCAGACCTTATCGCCAACTTATCGCTTAATGATAGGTGTACCTGGTCGGTCCAATGCTATTGAAATCTCAAGAAGATTAGGCTTGAGACAAGATATATTAGAGGGGGCTCAAGAAGGAATTTCACAAGATAGTCAATCTTTGAACGAAATGGTTGCTAAATTAGAGCGTGAAAGAAGAGAAAGTGAGCTAAAAAATAAAGAAGCTCAAGCTTTCTTAGAAAAAGCAGAACTCTTATGGCAAGATATACGAACTGAATATGACCGCTATCTTGAGCAAAAGCATGACTTAGTTGAAAAAGCTAAGCGTCAGACTAATGAGAAAGTGGAACAAGCTCAAAAAGAGGCCGAAGAATTGCTGCAAGAAATTCGAGACTTACAGTTAGTCCAAGGACAAAATCAAACCATTAAAGAACATGTTTTAATCGACAAGAAAAAGGCTTTTGATCAATTAAAACAACCAGAAAACTTGAAAAAGAATAAAGTCTTAAAACGGGTTAAAAAGTCTAAAAAGATTCAGGTGGGCGATGATGTCGAGGTCTTATCCTATGGACAAAGAGGAACTGTGCTTGAACAAGTTGAAAAAAATGAGTATGTTGTTCAAATGGGCATTATTAAGATGAAGATTGCGGCTGACGAGCTAAAACCGATTGGTAAGGTTGAGCCTAAGCAGAAGGTTAATGTACAAAGGCAAGCTGGATCTAAGGTAAAAACGACTTTAGATATACGTGGTTTGAGGTACGAAGAAGCGATGAGTAAGTTGAAACAGTATTTAGACCAAGCTCTTCTATCCAACCATTCACTGGTCACCATTATCCATGGTAAGGGTACAGGAGCATTGAGACAGGGTGTCAAAGATCAATTAAGCAATCATCCTCATGTCGATCACTTCGAATACTCCCCACCAAACGCTGGAGGAGATGGTTCAACAAGGGTTTACTTCGATTAGTTAGTAAGCATATAAATAGTCAAAGACCTTTTTGATGTGCTAAGATACATCTATCAACGTGATTAGTGAAAGGGGCTTTAAGATGGTTAAGGCAATTACAGATTCAGAATTTCAAACGAAAACAGCACAAGGAGTAAGCATTGTAGATTTTTGGGCACCATGGTGTGGACCGTGTCGCATGCAATCTCCAATTATTGATGAATTATCAGAAGAGATGGAAGGACAAGTAAATTTCTTCAAGATGAATGTCGATGAAGAAACTAAAATAGCCGGTGAATTCGGTATTATGTCCATTCCAACCATGGTTATAAAAAAAGATGGACAGGTTGTAGAAAAACTTGTCGGTTTTCATGATAAAGATCGTTTGACTGAGGTGCTTAAAAAGCATATTTAGAATAACTAAGAAAAGGGCCCAACTTCAGAAGCTGGGCCCTTTAAATTTTAAGATATAATCATATAATTTATTTGTGATGAAAAGAGCATGTGGTATAATAAAAAAACAAAGGAGGGATTTATTAATGAAAATTGGAGTACCTAGAGAATTGAAAGCAAATGAAGATCGTGTAGGACTCACCCCTAATAATATTAAAGAACTTGTTTCAGCTGGAAATGAGATAATTGTTGAAAAAGAGGCTGGATTGGGTTCAGGGTTTACTGATCATGAATATATTGATGCTGGAGCAAGTATCGTTGAAACAGCTGCAGAAGTTTGGAAAGCAGAAATGGTTATTAAAGTGAAAGAGCCAGTTAAAGAGGAATATGACTATTTTTATGAAGGACTCATTCTATTTACCTATTTACATCTTGCTCCTGAACTAGAATTAACACAAGCCTTGCTCGATAAGGGTGTGATTGGAGTAGCCTATGAAACGGTTGCCGATAAGGGGACACTTCCTTTATTAACACCCATGTCTGAAGTAGCCGGTCGAATGGCTGTTCAAATCGGAGCGCGTTTATTAGAAAAGAACCACGGTGGTCCAGGTATTTTATTTGGTGGTGTACCAGGTGTTCGTCGTGCCAATGTGACAGTGATTGGTGGAGGGGTTGTCGGTTTTAATACCGCTAAATTGGCTTACGGTTTAGGTGCTAATGTGACAATTCTTGATATTAATCCACAACGTTTGGCTGAGATTGAAAATATTCTTGGTAATGGTGTACAGACATTGATGTCGAATGAAACAAACATTCATAAAGCTGTGATCGATTCAGACGTAGTTGTCGGATCAGTTTTAATAGCTGGACGCCGTGCACCAGTTCTTGTTAAAGAAGAAACTATTCAAGAAATGAGACCAGGTTCCGTTTTAATTGATATTGCAGTTGACCAAGGTGGAAACTTTGAGACAACTAAACCAACTACTCATAAGGAACCGATTTTCCTTAAACATGATATTATTCATTATGCAGTGGCTAATATTCCAGGAGCTGTCCCAAGAACTTCCACCATTGCTTTGACCAATGCTACTTTACAATATGCTAAAGAAATTGCTAGGGCAGGCATTAAAGAAGCTGCCAAGCAAAATGATGCGATTTTATTAGGTATCAATACTTATCTTGGACATCTAACATCCATTGCCGTGGCTGAATCGCAAGACAGAGAGTTTTTTGATATTGAAACAGTTTTATAAACAAGATAAACCACTCACCCTAGCAGAGACAATGTCTCTGCTATTTTTTTAGTATGAATTATCTTTATTTATTTGCTTAAAAGAGGTACTATGATTATATAAATGTAGGGGGTTCTTATGTTTTCACTTAATCGCAATAATTATTCAAATACTATTTTAGTTGTTAATGATATTCCTGGTGCCGGAAGAGTAGCGGGTTCAATTAATTTGCCAGTTTTAGCTGCTGCCCAATTAGAAGCTACTATTTTGCCAACTTTAATCCTTTCTTCGCATGCTGGAGAAAAAGGGGATTTAGTTCGTTATTCCATGGGAAATGCTTATCAAGAAATGCTGCACCATTGGCAGCAAGTTGACTATCATTTTGATGCAATTTTAACGGGTTATTTTGCTGATACTCAGCAGATAGATGATTTGAAAACCTATCTTTTAAAAGAAAAAGAAATCAATCCAAACATTGCATTATATATGGATCCGATTATGGGGGACCATGGTCAGTTCTATGCTGGTTTTGATCAAGACGTCGCTCATCATTTGCGTGAATTAATACCGTATGCAGAATTAGTCATGCCCAATCTAACAGAAGCTTGTTTGATTTTAGGACGAGACTACAAAGAGGACTTCAGATTAAATGAGATTGCTGATATCGCCGATGAATTATTAACTTTAGGTTGTAAAAATGTCATTATTACAGGAGCTAAAGATGATCGAAGTGATAATAATCGCTTAGGTTTCTACTATGCCAGCCAATCGGGTGAAAAAGGACTTGTAGTTCACGAGTATTTTGATGGTTACATATTTGGAACTGGAGACACTGTTGCTTCAATCATTACTGCCAGTCGAATCGCTGGTGACAGCTTGAAAGACTCTGTTAGATTGACAGCAGATATTATTGAGAAAATGATTCCTTTTTCTATTAGTCAAAATGAAAGTAATGTGGGTCCTATTCATTTTGAGCCTTTTATAAAAGAAATTTCTACATATTTCAGTCAGAAAAAAGAAAGTGGGTTTTAAATTGATTATTAAAGATGTGACACCTGAAAAAACGATTAATAAAAAAGCCAACAAGCGTTCATTTAATCCAAACTATTTGTATGTATTATTAGCATTGGCTATCTTTGTTTATTATTATCTCACACTACCACCTATCCATTACGCTTCTTATCAAAGCTGGTTTTTTCTTCTATTAATTGTGGCCGGTGTTTTTGCCATCGAATTGATTAAAGATTCCAATCAGTGGTTCAAGCAGATCAAGAATAATCCTAATCAAGTTACTGAGATTAAATTCGGCAAATTGCCAAAGAAATACCGCTTGTTCTATTGGCCGGTTGTTATTGTCTTATTAGTAGGATTAATTGGGAAGTTTGTTTTTTCTCCTTTCTTTATGGCAAAAGATTATGGTCAAATGATCTCACCAGTCAATAAAGATTTCGAGACCACTTTTCCTGAAGTTAATATTGATAATGTGCCATTAGTGGATCGAGATACAGCAGTGCGCCTTGGAGATCGCTATTTAGGAGCTTTAACTGAGCTTGTTTCTCAATTTGAAGTATCGGATGAATATACCCAAATCAATATTGAAGCAGAACCCTACCGGGTAACTCCCTTGAAGTATGCAGGACTGTTTAAGTGGTTAAACAACTTTTCAGAAGGAATCCCACATTATCTTCAAGTTGATAATGTTACTGGAAAAGTGGAAGTAAAAACACCTGAAAAACCGATTAGATATTCTTATTCAGATCATTTCGGTCGGAATATTTCTAGACATTTAAGATTCAATTATCCATTCAGTATTTTTGATAGCCCTGACTTTGAAATCGATGATGAGGGCAATCCTTATTATATAGCTACTAGCTATGGACGAAATTTCTTTCTTAATGAGCCAGAACCTAATGGATTAATTATTGTTAATGCGATGACAGGAGAACACCAAAAATACTCCATGGATGAGATCCCATCTTGGGTAGACCGCGTTTATTCTGCTGACTTAATCATGCACCAGTTAGACCAAAACGGTAAATTTAAAAATGGTTTTTGGAACTCAGTTTTTGCCAAAGAAGGCGTAACAGAAACCTCCAAAGGTTATAATTATCTACCAATGAATGATGATATTTACCTCTATACTGGTATCACTTCTGTTGTATCAGATGAATCAAACATTGGCTTTGTATTAGTTAATCTAAGAACCAAAGAAGCTACTATGTACAATTTATCTGCTGCCGAAGAGTTCTCTGCTATGGCTTCAGCTGAAGGGTCTGTTCAAGAAAAAGGATATATTGCAACATTCCCTCTCTTGATTAACTTACAAGGCAATCCTATGTATATTTTAACTTTAAAAGACTCTTCCGGTCTTATTAAAAATTATAGCTTAGTAGATGTTCAAGATTATCAGAAAGTCTACATTGCTAGCAATATGACTCAGCTTATCCAAAAGTATGGGGAAGATAATCCTGTGGTTTTAGAGGCAATCAATGAGGACACATTAGAAAAAGTAACCGGAAAAGTTGAAAAAATCCAAGCTGTTATAAAAGAGGGGGAAACTTTCTATTATTTCATGTTAGATGGTAATGTTTATCAAGTGCCTGCAAAATTGAATGATTACCTACCATTTGTAGAAGAAGGACAAACAATCACGCTTAAATTAGATGATCGATCAAACATTCATTTAGTCGATTTGACGGAAATATTTGGCGACAAAGCGGCTCAAGAAGAAGTGATTCCAACCAGTGAAGATACTGATCCGCTGCTAGACAATGTGGAATAATCATAAAAAGTTAAGAGGAGGATATAATGTTAGAAGTAAAAAACCTATCCAAGAAATTTGGTAGTTTTCAAGCTGTAAAGAATGTTTCTTTTGACATTGAATCGGGAACGATTATGGGATTTATTGGTCCAAATGGATCAGGGAAAACAACTGTTTTTCGAATGATTTTAGATTTCTTAAATCCTGAACCTGGGGGACTAGTTACTTGGAATCAAAAGCCGATTAATAATCAATTATATGATTTAGTTGGTTACTTACCAGAAGAACGTGGTCTTTATGAAAAGATGACTATTGAAGAACAAATTGTCTATTTCGCTAGCCTTAGAGGAATGAAATACCTTGATATTATCACTCAAATAGATGAATGGATGGATAAATTTGCCGTAAAAGGTAAACGAAAAGATAAGATTAATACGCTTTCTAAAGGAAACCAGCAAAAAATACAATTGATTGCTACATTAATCCATCGACCTAAATTAGTTATTTTAGATGAGCCATTCTCTGGCCTAGATCCAGTCAATGCTGACCTTTTAAAACAAGGCATCTTAGAATTAAAAGAAGGTGGATCGAGCATTATCTTTTCTAGTCATAATATGGAAAATGTGTCACAAATATGTGATAAGTTAGCCATGATTCTTGATGGTGAGCAAGTTCTTTACGGTTCGATTAATGAAGTTAGAGAACAGTTTGGACGTATTCGCATTTATATTGAAAGTAAAAAGTGGAATGAAGCTAGCCTGCTAGAAATTGAAGGGGTAGATTCGGTAGTTCGTACCAGCCCTGATCATTACACCTTAAATCTTAGCGATGAATCATTTGGTCCTAGCATCTTCCAAACAATCACTCAAGGACAATTTATCCCAATGTTCTCTCAACAACCACCGACCTTAGAGGAAATATTTAAGTTGAAAGTAGGTGACCGAATTCATGAATAAAATGTGGCTTGTAGCAAAAGAGGTTTATCGGAAAAATGTGAAGTCTTGGGCTTTTTTCTGGATGATAGCAGGCCCCATTATTATGGGGTTGGTTATTTTAGCAATCGGTTATTTTATTTATCTTGACCAATCCAGCTCTTCAGTCGGCAATGTTGGAATTGTATCTGAAAATGCAGAGATTAATCAATTGATTGCTGCAATAGAAGATGAAAATGACTACCAATTTGACTTAAATGAAAAGCAAGCTGAAGAAGCCTTATTTGCAGAAGAAATTGATGGTTATTTAGTTGTTGAAGGCGAAAATGTAGATCTTAATGCTAAGTTCTATCGCCATAATTCAGGCAAGAATATTGCCACTTATAATATCGAAGAAGTACTTTCAGAATATCGCATTCAAAAACAAGCAGAAGCATTTAATTTAAAACAAGAAGAAGTGAATCAATTAAAAGATAGTGCTGTTGACATTGAAACTATTCGCATCCAACCAGACGATGATGGCGCTGTTACAGAGGTTTCAGAAAATGATCCAGTAACTGCCGCTAAAATTGGAGTGGCTTATGTAGTGTGTTTTGTGGTTTTAATGTTTATTATGAGTTACGTATCCATAGTCTCTCAAGAAATTGCGGCAGAGAAGGGCTCTAAAATCATGGAAATTATTCTTTCCAGTATCACCGCTACCCAGCATTTTTTAGGTAAGCTGATTGGAGTGGGCTTGGTAATTCTTACTCAATTAGTCATATATGGTATACTAGGAGTTATTATTTCCTATGTATCCGGCTTAGTATTAGCCCAATTTTTTGTAAACTCATCTGAAAATATGGAAAATATTCAAGCTGGCACACAAGCCATGAGCGAAAGTTTTGATCCGGCCATAATCAGCGATTATATTTCACAAGCTAGACCGGTGATATTATATGGAATATTGTTTGCTGTTATAGGAATGGCAATTTATTCAATACTTGCAGCTTTCTTAGGTTCATTAGTTTCTAAAACTGAAGACGTCAATAAAATGATCACCCCAATCACCTTATTAGCAGTAGCAGGCTTTTATATTGCCTTATACGGTATGCAGTCACCTAACTCAGCCATTGTTCGTTTAGGCTCTTATTTCCCATTATTTACGCCTTTTATTATGCCTTTCCGTTTGGCTAATGACACAGTTGCCACTAGTGAAATATGGTTATCGGTATTAGTTGCGATTGTTTTCTTAGCCTTATCGATTTGGTTATCGGTTGTGTTCTATAAATCAAATGTTCTAGTTTATAGTGAAAAAGGATTAATTGGTAGTTTTAAAAAGTCCTTTGCTATATGGAAAAACGAGAAAAAAGTTAATTAATTTTAAAACAAGGCCTTGCAAACAACTTCAGTAGGTTGTTAATTAAGGGCCTTGTTTTTTAGTAAATAACAAGATGACTTCCATTCTTTTTTTGCATAGATATGTTAAAATAATAATTGTGAAGTGAGGAGAATTTTATGAAAGACTTACCCATCGGTTTTATTGATTCTGGATTCGGCGGATTAACAGTTGTTAAACAGAGTTTAAAACAACTTCCTAATGAATCCGTTCTTTTTATTGGTGATAATGCTCGTTGTCCATATGGTCCGCGTCCGTTAAATGAAGTTAAGAAGTATATTTGGCAACTCAGCAATTTCTTGCGTGAAAAAGGCATTAAAATGCTTGTGATTGCTTGTAATACTGGGACTGCTGCAGCTTTAGAAGATTTGAAGCGAACTTTACCCATACCTGTTGTTGGCGTAATTGAACCCGGTAGTCGAGCTGCCATTATCCAAACTAATAATAAAAAAATCGGTGTGATTGGAACAATCGGAACTATTCAGAGTAAAATTTATGAAAAAACGATTATCAATAAAAAAAATGATGTGGTCGTAGAAGGACTTGCATGTCCGTCTTTTGTTGAAATGGTAGAGACTGGCCAAATTTATAGTAGCCAAGCTAAAGAAAAAGTGTCGCAAGAACTTTCCCCGCTATTAAAAAAAGAAATTGACACATTAGTACTTGGTTGTACCCACTATCCAATCATGCGCGGTTTAATTCAAGAAGTAGTTGGTCCTAAGGTTCATCTGATTGATTCAGGAGTTGAAACAATTAATGATGTTAGTATGCTGTTGGATTATTTTAACTTAAGTCGAACAGCAAATGATGCCTTACAACAATCTCCTACACAAACTTTCTATACAACAGGAGACATCGAACACTTTGATCGAATGGCTAGCGACTGGCTAGCTCGAAAAGATCTTGATGTCAGAAAATGTGAAATTAAAGGAGAAGTAATTTATGAAACTGATTATAGCTAGTCATAATCCAGGAAAAATAGCAGAGTTTAAAGCTCTTTTTGAAGCTTTTGATTTACAAGTTCAATCTTTGCTTGATTATCCTGAAATTCCAGAAGTAGAAGAAACAGGTACAACATTTGAGGAGAATGCACGTTTAAAAGCAGAAACAATCGCTAAGGAAATGAACTGCTTAGCCCTATCAGATGATTCAGGCTTATGTGTTCCAGCACTGAATAATGAGCCGGGTGTCTATTCGGCTCGCTATGCTGGAGAAGAAAAAAATGACGAAAGAAACCGTTTGAAACTTTTAGAAAATTTGAAAGAATTTAACGGTGATCAACGAAAAGCCTATTTCACAACCGTTATCGTATTAGCAGATCCACAAAAAGATTCATTAGTTGTTGAAGGTAATGTAGAAGGAATCATTACCAAAGAGCCTATCGGTGAGGGTGGCTTTGGTTATGATTCACTATTTTACTATCCTCAAGATCAACAAACCTTTGCTCAAATCTCTGCGGAACGTAAGAACCAAATTTCTCACAGAGGCCAAGCAGTGGAGAAGTTAAAAGAAAAACTAAATGATTGGTTGGAGGGATAGAGATGAAATTGTTAGTATTAAGTGACAATCATGGAAATTACTCTATTGTAAAAAACATTATTCAGCAGTTTAGGGATAAAGTAGATTATATTATTCATTGTGGTGATTCAGAATTTTCATTTGATGATCCTATTTGGCAGGCTGTCGATGTTAAAGTAGCAGGAAATATGGATTTTTCTCCAGGCTATCCATCTAGCGAAATTTTATCGACCCCTAAGGGAAAAATTTTGATTACTCATGGCCATTTGTATCAAGTAAATCAAGGAAACATTAATCTTTTAGAATTAGCTTTACAAAAGAATGCCAAATATGTTTTCCACGGCCATACACATCGCCTATATGCTGAAATGAAGCGAGGAATCTTATTTATGAACCCTGGTTCCATTGCAAAAGCAAGGGGCGAAATTCAAGAAAAAACATTTTCTATAGTTGAAATTTCCGATGACTTTATTAAGGTTGATTATTATAATTCACATGCAATACAGTTAGAAGATTTGTCTTATTATTTTAAACTAGATGGAGCTGATTGATCTTGATAGATCCTAACTTATCAAAAAATATTGTTGAAAATCTAAAAGAAGTTATTATCCCGGCTGATAATGTAGTCTATCTTTATGACTTTAATTCATTAATTCACGGCTTATTAGTCCTTAATCAAGTCGACTATTCAATGATTCCTGTGGTCAATCAAAATGGTCAAATAGTGGGCTTAGTAAGTATTAACATGATTGTTAAAGAAGCTATTACTTTAGAAGACATAGACTTTGACAACCTTAATTATAAATTAATTAAGCATTTAGACTTAAGGAAACCAGAATTTATAACAATGAACGAAAAGCTCGAATCAATTTTGCATAAACTGGTAGATAATAATTTTTTATGTGTGGTTGAAAACCATATAGAAAAGAAATTCATTGGTATTATTACTCGAAATATGATTTTAAAACGAATAAATGCTTTCTTGCATCGTACAAGTTTAAAAGAGTTAAGGGTTTCAAACTTCCAACAAGGGCGTGAGAAAAAATTAATAAATAAATAGCTCATTTCTAAGCCCTTATCTTTGAGTTAAATGCGCTTTCATGATATATTTAAGCTAGTAACTTAGCAAAGGAGGATTAGATATGACAATTGGTCAAATTGCAGCCATGATTGCAGCTTTAGCCTTTGCAATTCTCGTTGTATTCTTATCGATGACCTTGATGAAAATTGGTGAAATTCTGACAAATCTGAAGGAAACGGTGAGCAAATTAAATAATACCATTGATGTGGTGACTAAAGATGTTGACCATCTATCAATTGAGGTAGAAGGTTTACTGAACAAGTCAAATACACTTGTAGATGATTTAAATGCTAAATTAGGAAAAACCGATCCGTTATTTACTGCTATCGGTGATGTCGGAACATCCGTTTCAGAATTAAATGACTCGACTAAAGAAATGACATCGAACTTTGTTTCAAATATGCTTAAGAAAAACAAGAAAAAATCACCAATTGATTCAATTCAAAAAGCATCGCGAATGGTAAATCGTTTCAAAGTGAAGCCACAAGCCAAAAATTCAGAGATTTTGGCTAAGGATCCAGCTAAACAGGAAAAGAGAAGCTTAGATTCCTTTATTCAAGGAAAACCTTCTAAAACAGCTGGTGAGATTTCAATTAATTTAAAGGAGGCAAAATAATATGAAAAATAATGATGGATTTTTAGCGGGAGCTTTATTAGGCGCTCTTATTGGAGGGGCAGCTGCTCTTTTATATGCTCCTAAATCAGGTAGAGAGTTACGTGAAGATTTAAATGAAGAATTAGATTATTGGATTGATCGTGCTAATGATTATACAGACTATGCCGTGGAAAGAGGTGTAGAGATGTATGACGCAGCTTCTGATGCGAGTGAAGATTTCCGTGTAAATCTTAAAACTTCAGCTGATCATATTAAACGTTCTGCTGAAGAATTAAAGAAAGAAGCAAGCAAAGAATGGGATCATGTAAAAGAAGACCTCAGTCAATCTAAAGACATCTTGAGTGCCAAAATTGAAGATATTGAAGTTGATACAAAAGAAGAACTAAAAGATGTGAAAAAAGAAGTCGAGAAGCAAACAGATGAACTACTAAAATAAATTTAGAGGCTGGACAAAAGGCCTCTTCACCCGCTACATAAAACGCAGCGAGCTTAGAATGGAAAGGTGTTTTTCGTTCTAAGCTCGCTGCTTTGCATATTTGCTTGATTATTGGCCATTAATACCAGTCTTACAATAGTCTTCACCTTATCTCTAAGGCGAAAAAGGAGCTTAAATTTGTCTTTACATGATCGAATACAGACTCTACAGCAATTCTTCGTTGACTGTAGAGTGTCTTTCCTTCGTCAGATAAGAGCTTGGCTCGTTCGTTAAACTTGAGTGATTCATAAGACGGTTTGTAGTAGAATGCTTTTTGAGGTGCCGTGTCTGTTTCCTTCGGTCGGTAAACATCGCTCGTACTTTCATAATCATTGCGTATTTTAAAAATCTTGAATGCTATTAATAATAACTACTTCCTTTAAGCAGTATGATGGTCTGTCATTGCGCTCGATTCGGCGATTCCCATAAATTAAAAGCTCCGATGATGTTTCTTCGTTTCTTCTTTCTCGAATAGATTATATTTGATAAGGTGCTTATTCCCATGGTAGGTTAATTAAGTTAAATTTTCATCACTGCTATATTTGGTGTCACTGACCATCCAAAAAGTTGAAGGATAAACTGCTCTACAAATGAAATCAGTGTTAACCTATCTTTTGGTTTGGAGAAGACAGCAAACACCCTCTAATGAGCGAGTTCATTATTTATGAAAAAACTGTGAAAACTTGAGAATAAAGCTAGAAAACGCTTGCACTATCTGTCTGCTTATGTTAAATTCAAAGAGTAAATTAAAAATTTGAAAGAAGGGTAGGCATGGAAAAGCAAACAATTACAATATATGATGTAGCTCGTGAAGCTGGCGTATCAATGGCCACCGTATCTCGAGTTGTAAATGGTAATCCAAATGTAAAGCCAAGTACTAGAAAAAAAGTCTCAGAAGTTATAGAACGTTTAGATTATAGACCTAATGCTGTAGCAAGAGGACTAGCCAGTAAAAAAACAACCACAGTTGGCGTTATTATTCCTAACATTACTAATATCTTCTTTTCGGCATTGGCACGCGGAATTGATGATATAGCAGCTATGTACAAATATGACATTATTTTAGCAAATGCCGACGAAAGTGTCGACAAAGAAATTAATGTTTTTAATAATTTATTAGCTAAACAAGTAGATGGTATTATCTATATGGGTTATAATGTCGGCGAAGAACTTAAGTCATTAATTAAAACTTCAAGAACACCTGTAGTTATTGCGGGTATGATTAGTGAAGATCCTGATCTCTATACAGTATCAATTGATATTCGATTAGCAATAGAAGAAATGACAGATTTCTTACTTCAAAAGGGTAACAGACCAGCTATTATCACCGATTCAGAAAAGTATTATGTCAATCGAGTGCATCGGATTCCTGGTTATAAATCAGCATTGGCTAAGCATAATATAGCGGTAGATGAAGATTTGATTATCCAAAGTGACTTTACTGATGATGAAGGAGATATAATTGTAGATCAATTATTAGCTGCTAAAGCTACCGGAGTTATCGCTACTAAAGATTTCTTAGCAGTAGCCATTTTAAATGCCCTAACTGATCGAAATATTAAAGTACCTGAAGACTTTCAAGTACTTACTAGTAAAAACTCAGTCCTTACAAAATATTCGCGTCCTCAACTATCATCTTTACAATATCCTTTATATGATGTTGGAGCGGTAGCAATGCGCTTGCTAACGAAAATTATGAATGATGAGGGTATCGAGCAGCGTCAAATCATTCTTCCCCATAAATTAGTACACCGTGGTTCAACACTGAGTGAATAAAAACATTAAAAAGCTATGAGATTTTAACTCATAGCTTTTTATTATAGAGCCTTTATTTTGCAAAATTATTCATAATATACTTCTTCAGTAACAGTCTCGCTATTTTCTGGTTGCGCCGGTATTAGATTACCATTTTCATCTGTGCTTTCAGAACGAGACTCATCATCCTCATCCGTTGTTTCTTCAGCAGAGGTCGTTGATGTTGTCTTTTCCTCAATAGATTCCATATAAGCATTCCAAAAACGTGCAGTATCTTGATCACTAGCGTTAAACATGAAGTTATAAGAGAGTGGAGCAGCAGGATTTGAATTTTTAAACAAATCTTGTTTAATAGGGCCATTTAGACTAGCAATTCGGTTATTATAGGTAATGTTTCCAGGTAAAGTTCCTGTCATTGCTACAATATTTTGGCTAACAACAGAAGCGGGTTGTGCAAAGACTTCATTAGATCCAAAAATATCAGGTCGAACTCTGAATAAGGCGTTGGCGATATTAGCCCAGTATATTTGTGAACGAACCGATTCATTGCCAAGTCCATCATCTGGGTTAACAAAGTATTCATAATATTGTGAATCATAGCCAGCCCATGTACCAATGGTAACAGAAGGAGTAGAGGCAATAAACCATAGATCTTTAGCATTCTCACTAGTTCCGGATTTGGCAATCCAGTCTCCTGGAACTTGCAGATTAGCTTTGGCATATTGTCCTGAACCGAATTCGGTTGTATCCCTTAAAATATCTACCATTAAGTAGTTTGTATCCTCACTAAATACTTTTTGTGGCTCTACTTCTTGTTCAAATACAGTATTTCCAAATGAATCGACAATCTTACTGATAATATGCCCTTGAATATAATAACCATTATTGGCAAAAGTTGAAAAAGCAGATGTTTGTTCAAAAACAGTCGGTCCGGTATTCACTCCACCAATGGAAAAGGCTAGGTTGTATGTTTCTTCTTGATCATATGCAAAGCCATCTTTAAAGCCCATGAGTTCAAGATAATCATAGACTGGTACGTTTTGCTGTATAAGCCCTTGATAAATTCGAATAGTTGGTAAATTCAGTGACTTAGCTAATGATTCTCTGACAGAGATAAACTTATTAGAAATTGATTCGCCGTAGTTGGTCGGTTTCCACTCAGTTCCATCGGGATAAGTTTCTACAAATGGTGTATCGGGTACAATTGTGGCAGGAGCAATAAGATTATTCTCAATTGCTGGTGCATAGACTGCAAGTGGTTTGATGGTTGAACCAGGAGAGCGGCGAGTGGCAAAGGCATGGTCAATTTGATTATTATCATAATCGGTCCCAGCCACAAAGCCCAGTACTTTTCCACTAGTGTTTTCAATCACCACAACACCAGTTTGAATATTTTCAACATAATAGATTTCTTCACCGGTACTAGGATCTGTATAAACCCCATCATAGCTTACTCCTAATGAGTCTACGTTTTCTTTAGCAGTTTCTTGTAATTGATCATAAATTTCTTTATCAATAGTTGAATATACTTTGTAGCCCCCGGTACGCAGCTGGTTTTCTGCTTCAGAATAATATTGATTATACCATTCAATGTCTTGTAAAACATCGCTCATCTGATTTCCATCGTCATTGACATTAATTTCCATTAATTTCTTAATGGCTTCATTCATGACGGTTTGATACAGGTAGGATTGGCGTTCGATTGGACGATTTTCAGGTTTAATAAAATCTTTACTAATATCATAATCAATCGCAGTTTCGTATTCTTCTTTAGTAATAGCCTTGTTACGATACATACTGAATAGCACAGCTTTCATTCGATTGATACCAGGATTGAAATCCTCTCTAAGTGAACTGTTATAGTTATAAGGAGTATAGCTATAAGGATCTTGAGGCAAACCAACTAAAAAGGCAGCTTGAGCTAAATTAACTTCATTTGGTTCTTTGCCAAAAATGCCTTCAGAAGCTTCACGAATTCCCGCAATATTATCTCCTTCATTATTACGGCCAAAAGGAGAAACATTGAGATAAGCGTTTAATATTTCGTCTTTGGTAAAATATTTTTCAACTCTTAAGGCCAAGAGAATTTCGTTAGCCTTTCTAAAGAAAGTAACATCATTTGTTAATAACTGCTGCTTAACTAATTGCTGAGTTAATGTTGATCCTCCAGTACCAGACCCGGTAATAAGCGTTTGAAGCACTGCTCTAAGTGTTGATTTAGGGTTAACACCGTAATGCTCATAAAAAGCTTGATCTTCAATGGAAATTAAACCTTCTTTAATATAGGGTGAAATATCTTCTAAATTAGTAACAGATCTAACGACGTCCGATCTTATATCAGCAATAAGGTCGCCAGAGTCATAATATAAACTAGATTGTTGTTCGACTTGATTAATAGCTTCAGCCATCTCTTGTTTACTTGGTGGAGTCGTATCAGATACTAATGAAGTGAAGTAGCCTAATCCAACACCTGATAAGAGAAAGCCAAAAAGAAGACCTACAACTACAAAGTAGATGAATAGACGTCTAAATACATTAAAGATAATCGAAAGGACTAAGGAAATTTTTGAAAACCGGTCAAGA
Organism: Facklamia sp. P12945; assembly: GCF_050409485.1. Taxonomy (NCBI): domain Bacteria; kingdom Bacillati; phylum Bacillota; class Bacilli; order Lactobacillales; family Aerococcaceae; genus Facklamia; species Facklamia sp. P12945. The sequence goes on along the minus strand of NZ_JBNUPJ010000006.1, from coordinate 4,194 downwards.
CCTTCCAAAGATAGTTGACTACGCACTTCTTTTTTTCTTTTTCTTCTTTTATCAAGGTAAGTCTGAAAAAGATTTTTATCCGTTGAGTGGTTGTCACTTTCACTTTCAGTTTTTTGATTTGACTTCTGTTGAGGTCTGTTTGATTCTATAGCGTCTCGACTGAACTTACTAGAATTATTACTGCTAGTATGATTATTAGTCTTATTTTCTAGCTTTAAATCAGTGTCAGTTTCAGTTTTTTTAATAACTTTCTTCTCTGAGCGATCTTTTTTAATCGATTTATTGTGTAAATTGCTTACTGACTCACCTATAGGAGTTTCTTTTTTGACTTTAAGCGATTGATAATGATTAGAAGAAAACTGTCTTCTATCCTCATTTGACTGAGGAATAGCCTTATCAAAATTATTAAAGCTCTTATTTTCAAGTTCACTAATTCTTTTCAATCTTCTTGCTCGAGCTTCTTCGCTATTAACATAGTTAGAAGATTTCTGGTTGATTAATCTTTGCCGCCTTTGATTGAGATTTGGCTTACTATCTTTTAAATGATGACCCTCCAAAGGTGGCAGATGATTCTTGCTTTCTTTATTAGTCATTTCATTATCCCCTTTATCGGCTTAAATTATGCAGAATGTGTTTTACTTAAGCTTTCTCCAATTGCATTTAATCTTTCTTCCCATTCTTCTGTGGAAAAGTTATGTTCAGCGACATAGCGGTTTCGAGGATGACGACGACAGGCCTCACTACATCCACGTAAATACTTATCTTCATTTGCTTTAGAAGTCAATATTTGTTCATTACATTCTGGGTTTGCACAATTTACGTATCTTTCACATGGTGTTCCATCAAAATAATCTTTTCCGACTACTGTAGGATTTACTTGATTAACTGGGACAGCAATACGTTCATCGAAAACATACATCTTACCTTCCCAAAGCTCACCTTTAATTTCAGGGTCTTTTCCATAAGTATCAATACCACCATGTAATTGCCCCACATCTTTAAAACCTTCTTTAAGTAACCAACCTGAGAATTTCTCGCAGCGGATACCACCTGTGCAATAGACAACAACGCGTTTGTCCATAAATTTTTCTTTGTTTTCTTTCACCCAGTCAGGAAGTTCACGGAAATTACGAATTTCAGGACGGATCGCACCCTTAAAATGACCTAAATCATACTCATAGTCATTACGAGTGTCAAGAACAACTGTATCCTTGTCAAGTAGAGCATCTTTAAATTCTTTAGGGGATAGATATTGTCCTGTAATTTCATGTGGATCAATATCATCATCTAAGTTTAAAGCTACAATTTCTTCACGCGTTCTCACAGACATCTTTTTATGCGCATAATCATCAGCAAGATCTTGTTTAAACCATAAATCTTCAAAACCTTCTAGTGAATGAACATAGTCCATATACTTTTGTGTTTGATCTAGGGTGCCTGAAACGGTTCCGTTTATTCCTTCTTCACCGACTAATACGCGCCCCTTTAAACCGATACGACGGCAAAACTCTAAGTGTTCTTTGGCAAACAACTCAGGGTCTTCAATTCTTTGATATTTGTAATATAACAATACACGATAATTTTTCTTCATAGTATACCTCCTGTAGTTGCAAGCTACATTTATTTTCATATCTTCATATTATACGTAAATATAGTAAATGTCACAAGTTTTTACAATTTTTAATCTGATTGTTAAATAAGTTTACTAGTATTTTTTGATTTTTTGAGTGAAGTTTATAATATTTAGTACAGTAAATTTTCGTTAATAAAAAGGGCAGAAGCTTAAACTTCTGCCCTTTTTATTAATTTTATAAGATAATTCATAAATAGTAAGTAGTGCGTTACCTACCTAAAAGAGCTACCATAAAGTTTAAAATTGGAATTTTTTGATTAAACGATCAATTACAGGCAATTTTAGGATAATCACTAAAATAATTGTGTTCAATGGAAGAGAAACAGCGTTTTTAGCGATACGAATTGGCATGAATGCTGCCCAAGCTTTACCTTGCATCATTTTAATCCATAGAGATCCAAATCCTAAGTTTACAATAAAGGTTACTAAAACAACTGCTATAAGAATATTTTTCCAATTACGTTCTTTACGCCACAAAAACCAACCATAAATGAAACCAGCTAAACCGGCACTAAAGGTATAACCGAAGAAGAAGCTATAGCCATTTAGAAGAGCAGTGATAATGTCATTAGCTACCGATATAACGATAGCCCACCATGGACCAATTATAGCGCTGGAAATAGCAGTACCGATAAAGCCAACTCCAATTTGGGCAATTTCACCTACTCTAAACGCTGGTATATAAGCTAACATAATACGAAACGCTAATAATAAAGCCATGGTAGTTAATTGTAGGGTGGTTAGTTTTCCTTTATTACCATATGAAATAATACGACGGGAATCAGGTTTTTGCATAAAAATACGCTCCTTTTTTTGACAAGAGAGCGCTACAAATAATATTAATGCAGCGAATGCAAAGATAGTATCGCAAGAATAAATTCTTTTCGTTTGTTGGCCACATCCCATCCAACAACACTTGACGTTCTATCTTTTACTCTGTCTAATGATATACATCAGTGTAACTTACTTTCAAAGAAATTGGAAGGGAAAATCGTTTAGGAGGACTTGTGGTATAATATAAAAAAGGAGGGTTAATATGAAGAGCGTTTTAATCATCGCTAATCCAGGTTCAGGTAAGGGTAAGGCCAAAGCATATGCTGAGCAGTTAGCTGATTTACTAATTAATACATACGATGCTCAAGTCAAACACCGAACAACTGAAAAACCTCAAGATGCCTATGATTGGGCAAAAACTACCCCTGCAGATGAATACGACACTATTATTTGTTTGGGCGGTGACGGCACTATTAAGGAAGTGGTATCCGGTTTAATGGAGAATTCACAACCACCTCATTTTGCTTTTTTACCTTTGGGGACTGTAAATGATTTAGCAAGATCTTTAGGAATCTCTCTAAACCCAGTAAAAGCCATTAATCAATTTAAATCTTTAGAGTTAAAAAAATTGGATATCGGGCAAGTTAACGAGCAGTATTTTGCGAATGTTCTTGCGCTAGGAGCTATTCCTTCAGCAGTATTTGAAACTGAATCTAAAGTAAAAAATAAGATTGGGGTATTAGCTTATTTATTTGATGGCTTTAAAGCGATGTTTGAAGAGGAAGATTTTGATTTAGACATTAGTGTCGATGGAAAGGAATCTCATCACCTTAAAACCAATCTTATATTATTAACACTCACTACTAGTGTGGGAGGAATGGAAAATCTTCTTTCACAAGACCAGCTATTTGATGGATTGGGTCATCTTTATGCTTTTAAGGGTTCATTGGCTATATCAAGTATAGCTACTTTTATTGAAGAGAAAGGCTTGCCTCGACACGACTTAGATAATGAGTCCATCTTGTCGTTAAAGGGTAAAACATTCGATATTAAACTCGCTTCCTTGAATGAAGAACGTGAACTAAAAGCGAACATTGATGGCGATAAAGGCCCAAGTTTACCATTAAAAATTAAGATTCATAGTCAAGCACTTTCTGTATGGGTTCCAAAGGTAGAGAAAGAGTAACCTTTAGAATAAAAAAGAAAAATGTGGTATAATAACAATTACAGAGGGCAATTTAAGAAAAGAGGGATAACGTGTCGAAAAAAATTTCAGATGGGCAACGAAGTCTAATTGAAAAGGAGTTAAGACGCGGGACAAGCAAGTCACGTATCGCTTCGCTATTAGATGTAGATTATGAAACGGGTCTTGAAATGATTGAATCAGTAAAGTTAGCAATTCGACCAGAAATAGGGGATAAGATTACTTTCAAATTTAGAGAAAGTAGCATGACAGGAATAATTACAAAATTGCTTTCTAATAGTGCTGTTGTAGATATTTATTGGCAAGAATCAGATATGATGATGCAAGATATTATTGAAGAGAAGACCATAGTCAATTTCAAAGATATTATTGATTTTATATCCTTACCACCACAAGAAGAGGATAAGCATGTCATTCTAGATCCACAACCTACCGTGCACCATAAAAACACCAAGGAAAATGATACACAGTCAGAAGAAGAGAAGTAAAATTAGAGCGAGTCTACTATAGACTTGCTCTAATTTATTTGGTTCTATAATTTATAGGGTTGATGGCCGAAGGCCTCAACTCTATTTTTTACTTT